>NZ_JAVRHT010000014.1:0-90159 GCF_031846415.1 Rubrivirga litoralis
CCGTCGCGAGGTACGTTCGCTTTACTGCGACCCGTTCCGCCATCGCGCCGACGGGCGGCTGGGGAAAAGCGAAGTACACCCGCCGCCCGTCGTCCAGCCTGCCGACACCGTCGACGCTGGGCACGAACGGCGGCGTCCCGGCCGAGTAGTGCGTGCCCTACGCCTGTACGCGCACGAGCGAGCTTAGCGTCGCCGCCCGCACCGAGACGAGAACCTCGCCCGATTGAGCGACCGGCTCCTCGAAGGTGCGGTACTGGGGGGGACGTTCGAACGATTCGACAACAGCTGCGTTCATGGTGGGGGTAAGGGGAAGTGCGAGACGGGGTGTTTAGACGGGCTCCTACACAGGCCACGTTTGCTGCGTCCACGCCTGATCCCAGAACGTCCACTCGTAGCGGGCGCTGGCGACGAAGACCATCACGGCTCGGTCGCGCTCGGCTGGGCTGGCGGCGTCGGCGAAGCGCTGGAGCCGCTCCAGGAGGTGCCGCATGTAGTCGTTGAAGCCGGGGTCCGCGTCCGGTGGCGCGAGAGCGGCGAGATACCCCCGACCGCCCTCTTTGTCGGCTCGCCGTACGACCCCGACGCTCGCTACGCGAAGAAGCGGACGACGCGCTGGACGGGCTACAAGGTCCACCTGACCGAGACCTGCGACGACGAGCGGCCCAACCTCATCACGGCCGTGGCCACCACGGCGGCCTCGGCCTCCGACGACTCCGTGACGTCCTCGATCCACGCGTCGCTCGAAGAGCGTGACCTCCTCCCCGCGATGCACATCGCCGACACCGGCTTCGTAAACGCCCCGCTCCTGGTCGAGGCCAGGGAGCGCTACGGCATCGACCTCATCGGTCCGACCCGTGGAGACAACCAGTGGCAGCTCAAGGAGGGAGCGGGCTTCGCCGCTCGCGACTTCGACTGGGACCGCGAGCAGGCCACGTGCCCGGAGGGGAAGACCAGCTCGAACTGGACGCCGGCCGTCGACCGCCGGAAGAACGAGGTCGTCAAGATCAAGTTCGCCGCGGCCGACTGCGGCGTCTGCCCCAGTCCGGTTCGGTGTACGCGGTCGTTGCCACCGCGCCGGACGGTGACCGTCCGGCACCGCGCCGAGCACGAGGCGCTCCAGGCGGGTC
This sequence comes from Rubrivirga litoralis, assembly GCF_031846415.1. NCBI lineage: Bacteria > Pseudomonadati > Rhodothermota > Rhodothermia > Rhodothermales > Rubricoccaceae > Rubrivirga > Rubrivirga litoralis. Next base: position 1,128 of record NZ_JAVRHT010000014.1, read on the forward strand.
GCCAGAGAGAGCGGACGGCCGAGTTCGCCGCCGAATACGCCCGCCGGGCCGGCGTGGAAGGGACGATCGCGCAGGGGACGCGGTCGCACGGGCTCCGGCGGTCGCGGTACGTCGGGCTGGCGAAGACGCACCTCCAGCACCTGATGACGGTGACGGCGATGAACGTGGTGCGGCGGCTGCGGTGGCTGGCCGGCGAGGTGAAGGCGGAGACGCGGCCGTCAGCGTTTGCGCAGCTCTGCTTGGCGCCGAGCACGGCCTAAAGCGTCGAAACCGGATTCGCCACCAGTCTCAAAGTGCGGAAGAAACGAGCCGGGGTCACTCCACTTGGGGCTACGTGACAGGCCTCCCGGGTCATGCGACATCGGGGTCACCGGGGTCCACCCCAGGGCCTCCTCGACAACCCCCGCCGGCATTTCCGAGATCTCCGCCGCCCTTTGGAGGCGGAGCCCCAGCGCCATCAGAGCCGCCCCCTCCTCCCCAAGACTCGCGACGGTCGACCAGCCTCTTTAGCCGACCCCGTAGCTCAATAAAAGGTGTTTGCCTTCTTTAACGGCTTATACTGCGCCCCCCACACCCGCCCCTCCTAAGGCGCCCGCCCCACCTATGGCTCTCGCTCGACGCCCGGTCTCTCCCGACACCCTCCGCGCGACGGGGTGGGCGCTCGGCGTGACGGCGGTGCTCGCCGTCCTCATCGTGGTCGGCTCCCGGAACCTGGAGCACTTCGACGCCGCGCTCGTCGGGTACACGTTCGCCGTCCTCTTCGCCACCTTCGGGCTGACGTACCGCTACGCGATGTGGCTCCGGCGCCCGCCGACGGGCGCCTACTGGCGGCGCGGGTGGCAGGCCTTTTTCCGGCCGAACCGCTTGGGGCGCAACCTGGGCGTGGGGGCGAAGCGCGTAGGGTCGGAGGTGCTCGCCAACCGGTTCATCTTCAAGCGCGGCACGCTCCGGGGCGTGACGCACCTGCTCATCATGTGGGGCTGCTTGATCGCGGTCGCGATCACGTTCCCGCTCGTGTTCGGGTGGCTCTACTTCCGGCCGGTCCCCGGCGACCTCGCGCTCTACGAGGCCGTCGTGTTCGGCTTCCCGGCGTTCCGATTCCCGCACGGTTCGATCGTCGGCTTCTTCCTGTTCCACGGGCTCGTGTGGTCGTCGTTTCTGGTCATCGCCGGCGTGATGCTGGCAATGCGGCGGCGGATGCGCGAGGAAGGCGCGGCCGCGGTCCAGCGCTACGCCGAGGACTTTATGCCGCTGGTCCTGCTGTTCGCGGTCAGCGTGACGGGCCTGATGCTGACGGCCAGCTACACCTGGATGAGCGGGTACGCGTACGGCTTTATCGCCATCCTGCACGCCATCACGGTCATCGGGACCTTCCTGTGGCTTCCGTTCGGGAAGTTCTTCCACGTGTTCCAGCGACCGGCCCAGCTCGGCGTCGGGTTCTACAAGGACGCCGGGCGGGGTGGCGAGCCGGCCCACTGCCGCCGGTGCGGGCACGCCTTCTCGTCGCGGATGCACGTTGAGGACCTTATCGAGGTCGAGCGCCAGCTTGGCTACCGCTACGAGATCGCCCCCTCGGGTGACGGCGCGGCCGGCGCCGAGGTCGATCACTATCAGTGGATCTGCCCGCCGTGCCGCCGCGCCTCGTTCGTGACCGCCCAGGCGCTCGCCTGGCAGGGCCGGCGGGGCGGCGAGACGCTGCCGCGGACGGCCGGCCCGCTCCCGATGCCGGTCTACGCCAACCCCGGCCCGGGCGAGGGGCCGCTGGGTCCCGAGGACGCCGCCAACTTCCACCCCTAGAGGCCGACCCACCATGCCCACGACCCCCACGCCCAGCCTCGACCTCGACGCCATCCGCGAGTTCGGCCCGTACCTCCAGTACGCTCGCGACATGCGCGTCGACACCGGCGTTGAGCCCGACCGCTACGTCAAGACGCACTGCTGCTTCTGCGGCCAGCAGTGCGGGATGCAGCTCAAGGTCAAGGACGACACGGTCGTCGGAGTCGAGCCGTGGTACGACTTCCCGTTCAACAAGGGCATGATGTGCCCGAAGGGGATCAAGCGCTACCTCCAGCAGAGCCACCCCGACCGGCTCCTCCACGCCTACAAGCGGGACGCGAGCGCGCCGAGCGGGTTCTCCGCGATGGCCTACGAGGAAGCCATCGGGCGCGTGGCCGCCGAGATCGACCGGATCCAGGCCGAGCACGGTAAGGACGCCTTTAGCATCCTGTCCGGCGCGAGCCTGACGACGGAGAAGACGTACCTCATGGGCAAGTTCGCCCACATGGCGCTCAAGACGTCGAACATCGACTACAACGGCCGGCTCTGCATGGTGAGCGCGGCGGCCGGCAACAAGAAGTCGTTCGGGGTCGACCGCGCGGCGAACCCGTGGAGCGACATCCTAGGCGCCGACGTCGTCTGGATCAGCGGGGCGAACGTAGCCGAGTGCGCGCCGATCACGACGAATTACGTCTGGCAGGCCCGCGAGCACGGGGCGAAGGTGATCGTGGCCGACCCGCGCATCACGCCCATCGCACGGACGTGCGACCTGTTCCTGCCCGTCAAGCCGGGCCGCGACACGGCGCTCTTCAACGGGGTCTTGCACCTCATGATCGAGAACGACTGGATCGACCACGAGTTTGTCGAGCAGCACACGGTCGGGTTCGACGCCGTCGCCGAGGAGGTCCACGCCTGGACGCCGCAGCGGACGGCCGAGGTCACGGGCGTCGCCGAAAAGTCGATCCGCCAGGCGGCCGAGTGGTGGGGGCAGGCGTCGACGAGCTTCCTCATGCACGCCCGCGGCATCGAGCACCACAGCCGCGGCGTCCAGAACGTGATGAGCGCGATCAACATCGTGCTTGCCTCGGGGCGCATCGGGCGCGAGCACTGCGGCTACGGGACGATCACGGGCCAGGCCAACGGGCAGGGCGGGCGCGAGCACGGCCAGAAGTGCGACCAGCTCCCCGGCGGGCGCGACCTGGGCAACCCCGAGCACCGCGAGTACGTGGCGGGCGTCTGGGGCATCGAGCCCGACGAGCTCCCCCAGCCCGGCGTCGACGCGTACGAGATCATCCGGAAGATCCACCGAGGCGAGATCAAGGGGCTCCTGTCGGTCTGCTTCAACCCGGTCGTCTCGCTTCCCGACAACAACTACGTCCGCGAGGCGCTGGAGAAGCTGGACTTCTACGTCGCCATCGACTTTTTCCTCAACGAGACGGCCCGCTACGCCGACGTCGTGCTGCCGGGCTCGCTCCAGGAGGAGGATGAGGGGACGGTGACTCAACTCGAGGGCCGCGTCATCAAGATCAACCCGGCCGTCCAGCCACCCGGTGACGCCCGCCAGGACTGGCGGATCATTCAGGACATCGCCAAGGCGCTCGGCCGCGAGAGGGGTCTCACGTTCGCAAACCCGCGCGAGATGTTCGAGGAGCTGCGCGTGGCGTCGAAGGGCTACACCAACGATTACTCCGGGATCACCTGGGAGCGCGTCGAGGACAACTACGGCGTGTTCTGGCCGTGCCCGTCCGAGACGCCCGAGGGCGTGCCCGAGCCCGGCCCGCAGGGGACGGTCCGCCTGTTCGAACCGGACTCGTGGAACCCGATCGCCCAGGGGGCCGGCCCGTTCTACTTCCCCGACGGGAAGGCCCGGTTCAACGTGACCGAGTACGTCGGCCCGACCGAGGACGTCGACGACGAGTACCCCGTGATCCTGACGACGGGCCGCGTGGTGAGCCAGTTCTTGTCGGGCACTCAGACGCGGCGGATCGGCCCGCTCATTGACCACTACCCCGAGCCCCGCATCGAGATGCACCCGCACCTCGCGGCCCAGCTCGGCATCGCCGACGGCGACTGGGCGACGGCCGAGAGCCGCCGCGGCAACTGCACGCTCCGCGCCCAGGTCGTCAAGACGATCCGGCCCGACACCGTCTTCATCCCGTACCACTGGGCGGGGCGGAAGAGCGCGAACCAGCTCACGATCTCGGCCCAGGACCCGATCTCCAAGATCCCCGAGTACAAGGTGTGCGCCGTCCGCGTGACGCGGGCCGAGGCCCCGCCCGAGTACGAGGAGAAGCTCCAGCCGCAGCAGTAACGCCGCCCCGCCCGTAGCCCCGCCGACCCGTGCCCGTCCCCGAGACCCTGGAGTTCTTTATCGACCCCGCCCGCTGCATCGGGTGCCAGGCGTGCGTCCAGGCGTGCGCCGAGTGCGACACCCACAAGGGCCAGTCGATGATCCAGCTCGACTTCGTCGACCGCGCTCGCTCGACCCAAACGGCGCCCGTGGTCTGCATGCACTGCGACTCGCCGACGTGCGCCGAGGTCTGCCCCGCCGACGCCATCAAGCGGACCGAGGACGGCGTGGTCCACTCGGCGCGCAAGCCGCGGTGCATCGCGTGCAACAACTGCGTGCTGGCCTGCCCCTTCGGCGTGCCCAAGATGGACACCGAGGCGCAGCTCATGATGAAGTGCAACATGTGCTACGACCGGACCTCGGTCGGCCTCAAGCCCATGTGCGCCTCGGTCTGCCCCAGCCAGGCGCTCGCCTTCGGGACGCGCGAGGAGATGGCCCGGCTCCGCCCGAACGCCCGCCCCGTCAACACCTTCCAGTTCGGCGCCCAGACGATCACGACGAAGGTGAACCTGATGGTCCCCGCCGACGGCATCGACTGGGTCGACGTGGCCGCCGCCATGCACGAGCCGACGGTCAGCCACGACCTGCTCGACGACGTGTTCGGCGGCGACATGTACCTCGACCTGCTCGCCGACGACAGCCCACCCCGCCCGAGCGCCCCCCTCTCCGACCGCCCCGCCCAGGCATGACTCCCCACGCCCCCCAGACGCCGCTCGACCCGGAGCGCCGGACGAAAGCGCCCGACGGCCGGCCGCTCGACGCCCAGCCCAAGTGGCGCCGCGACTTCCCCATCGACTGGCCGCAGGACGAGTACGTCGGCCGCCGCGACCTCGTCAAGTTCATCGTGCTGACGAGCGTGGCGTTCGTCGTCGGCCAGGGCTACATCGTGGCCAAGAGCATCGGCCGGAGGCGCGTGCCGCGCGTGGGCGGGGTGGCCGTCGCGCGCGTCGACGAGCTGGCGGTCGGCGAGGGCAAGACGTTCCGCTACCCCGAGGGCAGCACGCCGCGCCTCTTGGTGCGGACGGGCGCGGCCTCGTTCGTGGCCTACGACCAGGCCTGCACGCACCTCATGTGCCCGGTCGTTCCGGCCGCCAAGGGCGAGGGCCACGGCGCCGTCGCGGTCTCGCCGGACGGCGGCGGGCTCGCGCTCCACTGCCCGTGCCACAACGGGTGGTTCGACCTCGAGAGCGGCCGCCCGACGGCCGGGCCGCCCCGGCGCCCGCTCCCGCGCGTCACCGTCGAGGTGCGCGGCGGGACCGTCTACGCGACCGGCGTCGAGGGGGGAGCAGCATGAGCACCCCCACCCCGCCCCCCGAACACACCGCGTCCGGCCGGACGACGGCCCAGGGCGCCCGGTTCTCGCGCGCCCAGCGGATGACGATCGTCAACGGCATCCTCGCCATCGTGGTCCTCATCGTGATCCTCCAGCTCTGGCTGCTCACGGCGTCGATGAACGCCATGCTGGGCGGCGACCACGGCGTCGCCGTGCCGGCCGCCCTCGCCAGCCTCGTCTGCCTCGGCCTCAACGCTGGCCTCCTGTGGTACCTCTACCGCCTCGACGGATGACGCCCGACGCTTCCCCCGCTCCACTCGCCGAGGACGACCGCCAGCCAGGCGCCACGCTCGCCCTCGCGCTGGCGACGCTCGCGCTGGCAGTCAACTTCTGGGCCTGGAACCTGCTCGGGCCGCTCGCGCCGACCTACCGCGAGCTCTTGTCGCTCACACCGTTCCAGGTCTCGCTGCTGGTCGCCGTCCCGGCGCTGATCGGGTCGCTGGCGCGCATCCCTATCGGCGCGCTCACCGACCGCCTGGGCGGGCGCGTGATGTTCACGGCCGTGACGGCGCTCACCATCCTGCCGGTCGTGTTCCTGTCGGTGGCGGACGCCTACTCGTCGCTCCTGGTGGGTGGGTTGTTCCTCGGGCTCGGCGGCGCCTCGTTCGCTGTCGGCATCCCGTTCGTGAACGCGTGGACGCCGCCCGCGCGGCGTGGACTGGCGCTCGGCATCTACGGCGCGGGCAACGTGGGCACGGCCGTTTCGGGCTTTCTCTCGCCCTCGATTGCGGAGAGCATGGGCCGGCCCGCCGCGTTCTGGGTCGTCGCCGTGGCGCTGGCGGCGACGGCCGCCGTGTTCTTCCTCCTCGGCCGCGACGCGCCGGGACGGACGCCCTCGGCGGGGTCTATGACCGCGCGCTTCGTCGAAGCGTTCAAGCTTCCCGTCGCCCGCGACCTCGCGTTCCTCTACGCCGTCACGTTCGGCGGCTTCGTCGCCTTCGGCGCCTACCTCCCCACCTTCCTCGTCGATGCCTACGGGTTGGAGGTGGCAGACGCGGCCTTGCGCGCGGCCGGGTTCATCGTGCTCGCCACCGTGACGCGGCCCATCGGCGGGGCGCTGTCGGACCGGTTCGGCGGCGTGCCGGTGCTGCTCGTCTCACTCATCACGATCGGCCTGGGCGCCGTCGTGACAGCGTTCGAGCCCGGCATCGTGACGGCGACGGTCGGATTCCTGGCGATCGCGGCGGCGCTCGGCGCTGGCAACGGGGCCGTGTTCGCGCTCGTCGGACGGCGCTCGCCGCCGAGTCAGGTCGGGAGCATCACCGGGCTCGTCGGCGCGGCCGGCGGGCTGGGCGGCTTCCTCCCGCCGATCATCATGGGACTCGTGTTCCAGGCGACGGGTTCGTACGCCATCGGCCTCATGCTCCTATCGGACGTGGCCTTCGCCGGCGCCATCTACGCCGCGTGGCGGCTCCGCGAGGTTCGCTTGTCGGACGCGTCATGATCACAGTTGCCGAAGCGGACGCCCTCTTGTCCGAGCACGTTCGCGCGCTGCCCGCCATCGCCGTACCGCTGGCGGAGGCGGCGGGCCGCGTACTCCGTGAGGCCGTCGTAGCCGACCGCGACGTGCCTCCATTCGACCGCGTCACGATGGACGGCGTCGCCCTGGCGTCGGCGGACCTGGACCGGCGGCGCTTCCGCGTCGCGAGCACCCAGGCGGCGGGCGAGCCGCCCCACACGCTGTCCGAGGCCGGCGACTGCGTCGAGATTATGACGGGCGCGGCCCTCGCCGAGGGCGCCGACACCGTCGTCCGCTACGAGGACCTAGTCTTGGAAGACGGCTGGGCCTCGCTCCGAGAGGGCGTCGCCGTCACGCCGGGCCAGAACATCCACGGGCGGGGCGACGACCGCCGCGCGGGCGAGCCCGTGCTCGGGCCGGGCGTCCGAATCGGACCGGGCCACGTCACAGCCCTCGCGTCGCTCGGCGCGGCGACGGTCAGGGTGTCGGCCGTGCCGCGCGTCGCCGTCGTCACGACGGGCGACGAGGTCGTCGCCGTGGCCGAGACGCCCCTCCCCCACCAGATCCGCCAGTCGAACGGGCCGGCGCTCCGGGCCGCGCTCGCGCTCCACGGCGTCCCCGACGTCGCGCTTGCCCACGCGCCCGACGACGAGGCGCGGCTCCGCACCGTCTTCGAGGGGGCGCTCCGCACGTCGGACATGCTCGTGCTCACCGGCGGCGTCTCGGCCGGCCGGTTCGACTTGGTGCCCGGCGTGCTGGCGTCGCTCGGCGTGCGCGAGGTGTTCCACAAGGTCCGCCAGAAGCCCGGCAAACCGCTGTGGTTCGGCGTCGCCGAGGACGGGACGCCCGTGTTCGGGCTCCCGGGCAACCCGGTCTCGGCGCTCGTCGGGCTGGTGCGCTACGTGGTCCCGTTCCTGGACGCCGCCGCCGGCCGCCCCGCCCCGCCCCGCCCGCGGCTCCGGCTGACTGCGTTGCCGCGGCGAAAGAACGACTTTACGCACTTCGTGCCCGTCCGCCGCGACGGGCTCGACGCCCACCCCGCCCCATCGAACGGGTCCGGCGACGTCCTCTCGCTCGTCGCCAGCGATGGAATCGCCGAGGTGGCGGCCGGCGTACAGGAGCCGGGTTCCGTCCCCTTCATTCCATGGAGCCCCCTCTAAGCATGGAGCTGCTCCCCGTCCTCACCGATCCCCACGGCCGCCGCATCCGGAAGCTCCGCGTGCAGCTGACCGACGTGTGCAACTTCCGGTGCACGTACTGCATGCCGCTGTCAGTGCGGTTCCAGCCCAGCGCCACGCTCGTGCCGCCCGACGAGCTCGTGGCGATGGTCGCCGGGCTCGTCGGCGAGGGCGTCACCCAGGTCCGGCTCACGGGCGGGGAGCCGTTCTCGCGGCGCGAGTTTCAGGAGATCGCCGAGGGCGTCGGCGCGCTGCCGCTCCAGAAGTACGGCCTGACGACGAACGGGCACCGCTTGGCCGAACACCTCCCGCTTCTAGACGCCGTCGGTTGCCGCCACGTCAACGTGAGCCTCGACAGCCTGCGCGCCGAGCGGTTCGAGGCCATCACCCGAACGCCGTTCTTCGACCGCGTCGTCGGCGCGCTGTTGGAGGCGAAAGCGGCGGGCTTCCCCGTCAAGGTCAACTGCGTCCTGATCCGCGGCGCCAACGACGACGAGGTCGAGGACTTCCTCGCGTTCTCGGCCCGGCACGGCATTCCCGTCCGCTTTCTCGAATACATGAAGATCGGGCCGCAGCGGGGGGAGCACGACCGCCTGTTCGTCTCGGCCGGCGAGATCATCGACCGGCTCCGCCAGCGGCACGCGCTCGTCCCCGTCGGCGCCGAGCCCGACGCGACGGCGTTCTCGTTTCGCACCGACGACGGCGCCGAGGTCGGCTTTATCGCGTCGGAGAGCCGCCCGTTCTGCGCGACGTGCTCCCGGCTCCGCCTCACGGCCCGGGGCCACCTCCGGGCGTGCCTCATGTCCGAGGACGGGCGCGACCTCCGGGGCGTCCCGCCCGAGCACTACGCCGCCGTCCTGACCGACGTGATGGCGATGAAGCCGACGGGCCGGATTGAAGAGATCGCCCAACCCATGCACGAGATCGGCGGGTGACAACATGAGACACGGCCAGCGTCCCCGCTTCACCTTCCACCCCTTCGAAGTCGCCCTGTGCGGCTACTCGGGGTCGGGCAAGACGACGCTCGCGTGCCGGCTTTTGGAGCGCTGGCGTGACCGCTACCGCGTCGGGTTCGTGAAGCACGACGTGCACCGGTTCGCCATCGACACGCCGGGCAAGGACACCCGCCGGGCGACTGAGGCCGGTGCGGCGGGCGTGATGATCAACGACCCGCACCACTTCGCCCGAATCAGCACGCTCCCGTACTCGGCCGTCGAGCGGGCATCGGCCTTCATCGATGCCGACTTCGTGGTCGCCGAGGGCTTCAAGCGGTCCGACCTCCCTAAGCTGCTCGTCCTCGACGCCGACGGCCGCGCCGAACGCGAGCACCGCGACGGCGTTTTTTCGAACGTGCTCGCCGTCGTCGGGCCGGACAGCGCGCCCCCCGGCCTCGGCGTCCCCTTCCTCCACCGCGACGACGTGGACGGCGTCGCGGACCTCGTCGAAGGGCACGTTCGCGGGCGGGCTGAGTCGCCGCTCTACGGGCTCGTCCTGGTCGGCGGCCAGAGCCGGCGAATGGGCCGCCCGAAGTGGGCCATCGAGTACCAGGGCGAGCCGCAGGCCGCGCGCACGGCCCGGCTCCTGGGCGACGTGTGCGAGCGCGTTTTCCTGTCGGTCCGGCCCGGTCAGACAACCGAAGCGTTGGGCCTCCCCACGCTCCCCGACCAGTTCCCGTCGTGGGGGCCGGCCGCCGGGATCCTAACGGCCATGGAGGCCGAGCCCGGGGCGGCGTGGCTCGTAGCCGCGTGCGACCTCCCGTTCCTCGACGCGCCCACGCTGGCGGCGCTCGCCACCGGGCGCGACCGGCTCCGCATCGCCACGGCCTACCGGAGCGCGCACGACGGGCTCCCCGAGCCGCTCTGCACCGTATGGGAGCCCCGCGCCCGCCAGCGGCTCTTGCAGGCGGCCTCCATCGGGATAGCCTGCCCGCGCCGCGTCTTGCGCGAGTCCCGCCCCTGCCTCCTCGACCTGGACGACTCGCGCGCACTCGACAACGCCAACACGCCAGCCGATTTCGAGGCCGCCCGCTCCGCCCTGACTGACCCATGAAGAACTGACCCATGAAGAAACGCATCGACCTCCTCCACTTCGCCGCCTTCAGCCAGGCCCGCGGGTGCTCCGACGAGACCGTGACGACGGGGGCGGCCACGCCGCGCGACCTCTACGCCGAGTTGGGGCTGGAGACGACCCACCCGCTGGTCGCGCTCCGCGTCGCCGTGAACGACCGGATCACGACGTGGGACCTCCCGCTCAGCGACGGGGACCACGTCGTCTTTCTGGCCCCGTCGTCGGGGGGCTGACGTGTTTGAGATCGCCACCGAACCCATCGACCCCGCCGAGCTTCGCCGAGCCCTCGCGGCCGACGCCGCGGGCGCGTTCGTCGCCTTCGAGGGCTGGGTCCGCGACCACAACGGCGGTCGGGCCGTGACCGCGCTCGAGTACGAGGCCTACACCGTGCTGGCGGTCTCGGAGGGCGAGAACGTCTTGGCCGAGGCTGCCGAGCGGTTTGACGTCGAGGCCGTCCGCGCCGTCCACCGCACGGGGCGGCTCGCCATCGGCGAGCTCGCCGTCTGGGTCGGCGTCTCGGCCGCGCACCGCGGGCCGGCCTTCGAGGCGTGTCGCTACGTGATCGACGAGGTCAAAGCGCGCGTCCCCATCTGGAAGCGTGAACACTACGCCGACGGCGCCGCCGGCTGGGTGGACGGCCTGACGGGCGCTCCCGGACCGACGTCGCCCGCACCGGACGAGAGCGAGGGGCCGCCCCGCTAGCTCAGGATCATCTTCAGCCCTGCCACGACGAGCACGATGGCCAGCGTGCGGCGCACGACGCGCGCCGGGAGCCGACGGCTTCCCAGCCACGCTCCGATGGCGCCTCCGACGACGGCGGCGACGGCTAACACCGGAAGAAACGTCGGCAGCGTCGCGCCCTGCGTCGCCTGCCCGAGCAGGCCCGCGAGCGAGTTGACCAGGATGAACGCCGCCGCGATGCCCGACGCCGTCCGCACGTCCGCCCACCGGGCGAGCACCAGGAGCGGGCTCAGGAAGATGCCGCCGCCCACGCCGACCAGACCGGAGAGCAGGCCGATCGCCGCGCCGCACCCCAGCGCGACGGGCACCGGGAGCGGGCGCGTGTCTCCCGCCGGCGGCGACGGGCGCGCGAGACGGAACGCCGAGTAGAGCAAGACCGCGCCGACGACCGGCCGGTACAGCCCCGGCGGCAGCTCGACGGTCCCGCCGACGAACGCGGCGGGGACCGAGAGCAGCGCGAACGGCCACAGGCGGCCCCATGAGAACCGCCCGGCTCGAACGAAGGCGACCGTTCCGATGCCGGCTACCAACACGTTGAGCGCGAGCGCCGACGGGCGCATGGCCTCGGGCGCCACGCCGACGAGCGCCATCGCCGCGAGGTACCCCGACGCCCCACCGTGTCCGACGGAGGCGTAGAGCGTCGCGGCCACGAACACGAGCCCGACCAGCACCAGGAACGCGGTGGGCTCCATCAGAAGCGTCGGGGGGCGGCCGTTTCGGAGTCTAGGACTCCGAACCTGTACCTTCCCGCGATATGCCCGTCCCCCACTTCCCCGCCGGCACGAAAGGCGAGCTGCTGCTCCTGATGAAGCGTCGCGGCGAGGTCTCGCTCGACGACGCCCAGGCGGCCACGGGCTTGACGCGGCCCACGCTCCGCCAGCACCTCGGTGGGCTGGAGCGCGACGGGCTCGTCGTCCGGTCGACGCAGCGCCAGCCGCGCGGACGCCCGTCGCTGCGCTACGCGCTCGACCCCAGCGCCGAGACGCTGTTCCCCTCGCGCGACGGGCTCCTCTTGGGCCGCCTGCTCGACTACCTCCTGGACCGCGGCGAAGACGACATGGTGCGCGACTTTTTCGAGCGCTACTGGGACGAGCGGCTCCGCGACGTCCAGGCCCGCCTCCGTCAGGTTCCCGCGGGCGACGATGCCGGCCGGCTGGCGGCGCTCGGCGATGTCCTGCGCGAGCAGGGGTTCATGCCCGAGATCCGCCGGAACGGGAGCGTCACGATCCGCGAGTGCAACTGCCCGTTCCCCGAGGCCGTCAAGCGGACGCGGCTGCCGTGCCGGCTCGAGGCCGCCTTCTACGAGCGGCTCTTTGACGACCCCATCGAGCGTGTGACGTATATCCCGGACGGGTTCGCCGCCTGTACGTACGAGTTCGCCGAGCCGCCTGAGGCGTAGCGCTTCGAGATCTGCGTGCGAGAAAATGAGGGCGCGCATCAGGACCGGGGGCGAGGGAGGTCCAAGCTAGCAGCGCCTCGGCCACCGCCCGCGCCACCGAGCGCGGCCATTCCGGCCGCGACCAGGACGGGTCCGGCGGCGCACCCCGCCACGGCCCAGACTACCCACGCCCCGCCCCACGCCGACGGCCACAGCGGCGTCAGCAACACCAAGGACGCCAGCAGCACGCCGACGGCGGCCGCCAGCGCCCAGCGTCCACGCGTGGCCTCAGCTCCCCACACCGCGCGGGCGGCGGCAACGAGCCCAAGCGTCACGAAGCCGAGCAGCATGAGGTGGAGGCAGACGATCCGGAACGCCGGCACCGCGGCCCACCCCGCCCCCACTCCGACGGCCACGACGAGCTGGCCGAGCGCTTTCAGCACGAGGAGTCCGAGCGCGACGCGCCACAGTCCCCGCACGCGCGGCGCCAGCGCGAGCGCCGCCACGACGAGTCCGGCGCCCACAAGCGCGCCGCCGACGCGGGCGAGCGCGCCGAATAGCGGCGGCACGAGGGACGCGGGCATCCCGAGCGCGAACGTGAACGGGACGCGCGCCGCCGCCGCGGCCGCGCCCTATCCCAGAGCGTTCCGCCCCGCCCTGCCGACCGTGCCCCCGGCTTCAGCGGCGGCGAGTCCCAGCACGCCGAACACGAACCACCCCTCCGAGAAGGCATCGAGGAAGAGGTGCGTCAGCGCCGTCTTGAGCGCCGCCCCGCCCACGCCGGTCGCCTGGAGCACCGGGAGCCCCCACGCGCCGAGCGTGGCCAGGACGAGGAAGAACACCGCGAGGTCGAACAGCCGCAGGACTGGCGACGGCGGCGCACCCCGACGGGCGGGGCGGTAGAACGCGACGAACACGTACCACGCGAGCACGTTGAGCTCCGCTGCCATGACTCCGAGCGGGAGCCGGGAGCCGCCGACTTCGGCCGGAGCGTACCCGAACAGCAGGAAGGCCGGGTACGCCAGGAGCGCCAGCGCGAACGTAGCAGCGCCGACGGGACCGGCGCGCGGCGTCACCCGCCCATCCAGGCGGGCAGCCGCCGGACGACGAGCGCGAACAGCGCCGGCGTGGCCCACCCGAAGTACATGCAGGTGCGAGTGCGCGTGGCGGACGTTCATCGGGTCGAGGCCGAACGTGTCGCCCGTCGCCGCCGCGGTCAAGTAGCGAATCTTGTGGGTTCGTGAAAAAGGGCGTGCAGTGGGTCCATGTCGAGATACTTGCGCTCGGCCCAGTCCTCGGAGACCCGTAGGAGCACCGCCGTCGCCAGCGTCTCAGCGCTCTGCTCGTTCGGGAAGACGCCGACGACCCGCGTCCGGCGCTTGACCTCCCGGAAGACGCGTTCCAAGCCGTTCGTCGTGCGGATGAGCCGGTGGTGCGACGACGGGAACGCCGTGTAGGTCAGGGCCTCGTCGAGCCCGCGGCTCAGCGACGCGACCGCCTTGGGGTAGAGCTCGCCGTAGCGCTCGGCGAAGCTGGCCGCCAGCGACTCAGCCGTCTCCCGGCGCGCGGCTTTGAAGACGACTTTGAGGTCTGCCGCGACCGCTTCCGCCTCGGCCTGGGGCACGTGGGCGAGGACGTTGCGCTCGAAGTGGACCACGCACCGTTGCCACGCCGCGCCCGGCAGTTCCACCTTCACGGCCGACTTGATCGACTCGTGGTCGTCGGAGGTCACGAGCTTGACGCCGCGCAGTCCGCGCTCGACGAGGCCCTGGAGCATCCCCCGCCACGTCTCGGTCCGCTCGCCGGCCGCCGCCTCAACGGCGAGCACCTCCCGGTAGCCCTGGTCGTTGACGCCGACGGCCACCAGCAGCGCGACGTCACGGACGGCGCCGGCCCAGCGCGCTTTGAGGTAGGTCGCGTCGAGGTAGACGTACGGGTACGAGCGCTCGCGGTCGAGCTGGCGGCCCCGCCACTCCGAGAACACCTCGCCGAAGCGGGCGACGATCCTACTGACCGCGTCCTTCGAGATCCGTGTGCCGGAGAGCTTCCCGGTGATCTGCTCGACCTTTCGCGTCGAGACGCCCTGGAGGTACATCTCCAGCACGGCCTCCTCCAGCGAGCCCGTCATCCGCCGGTACCGCTCGAACACCTCCGTCAGGAACGGCATCTCGCGGGCTCGGGGCACGCGGATCTGCTCGATGTGCCCGGCGGTCGTGGTGAGCGCGCGGCCGTAGTGGCCGTTGCGCTCGCCGCGCCGGCGCTCGGTCCGCTCGCGGTGCTTGGCCTGGAGTTGGGCCGTCATCTCCTCCTCCATGACTTGTTCGAGCACACCCTTGATGGCGTCGCGGACGCGGTCTTCGAGGGAGGCGGTGGCCTCGTTGGTCCGGTCGTCGGGGGTCATCATCGGTTGGGATGGCTGAACCCACAAGATTCGCTACGCTACCGCCGCCGCCAGACGGAACAGGACACCCGTCGAGCCCGCCAACACGGCGAGGGCGACGTGCCACGCCCACCGCAGCGTCTTGCTGGCGACCGTTGGCGGCGGGGGGGCGAGGCCAACGGACTGGACACGAGGCGCGGACGACTGAATCATCCGGCGTCCTCCGGCGGGTACGTCAGCGCGCCATCGCAGACGCGGGCAAAGCTGGTCAGCGCGTGCGGCGAGACGCGGCCCGGGGCCATCACGTCGAGGACCTCCCAGCCCCGCACCAGGAGCGCATCGGCGACCAGACGGCGGTGGCAGCGCCAGGGGACGGCCTCGGAGCACATCATGGCCGTGCGGCGCTCCAGGGCGGCGGCCTCCAGTTCGGCCAGCCCTTTCTCAAACGCGTCCTCCGCCATGTAGTCGGCGTAGGCGCCGAACGAGGCGACGCGCCAGCCCGTGTTGGGCGAGCCTTCGGTCGGTTTGCCTCGCCGGCCGCCCAGGGCGGGGACGTGCACGTACGCGATCCCACGTCCGTCCAGCGCCTCGCGCAGCGCGTCCCCGCCGAAGTGCGGCTGGCGGCGCGAGCCGGGAAAGCGGCGGACGTCGGCGATCCGCTCGATGCCGGCGCCTTCGAGGAGGTCGAGGAAGTCCTCCAGGTCGCGGTTCGAGTGGCCGACGGTCCAAATGCGTTGGTCGGATGTCATGCCGAGAGAGAAACAGCGGAGAGGCCGGGACGCATGGCGACTGAACCACTATGGGCTGAAAGCCCATAGGTTGGATTCCGGCTGAAAGCCGGGGCCTCGGCTGAAGCCGACGGGAAGATGCACGCTGGAAGCGCGTCACTCCAGAATGAAATTCTCCGTCCCGTTCGGACCCTCGCTGTGCCGGTGATGCTCCAGGTACTCGTCGACCATCGCGTCCGTCCGGTGCTCCACGCCCCGTAGCCGATCCCCCAGAACCCGCCGCCGTACCGGCGCCGCACGCTCGGGTACTCCCGGACCAGCTTCCGAGCGCTCCGCCCCTTGACCTTGCGGACGAGGTCGCTGACCGAGAGCTTGGCCGGGTACGAGAGGTGGAGGTGGACGTGGTCGGCGCTCACGACGCCCTTGAGGACCCGCACGTCGAGCGCGTCGCACGACTGGCGGATGAGGTCCCGGCACCGCTCCTGGACCTCACCGCGGAGGAGCTTGCGGCGGTACTCCGTGATGAACACGACGTGGACCTGGAGGGCGTAGACGCTGTGGCTGCCGCGGCGCTGCTGCATGACCCCAAGCTAGCCGTGCGTGCTGAAAGCCTCGCGCTGAAGCGCGCAGCTTCTACTGGCGTGCTGGGACACTGATGCGTAGCCCCTGGCGACCGCCCTTCCTAACACGCGGGGGCCGCTCGACTAGTAGGGCGTCAAGTCTGATGGGTTATGTTGGACGCTCGCTTCCCGTACGCTCATGTCCGCCCGCTACACCGTCCGCCTCTCCGACGACGACCGCGAGGCCCTCCGCCTCTTCGTTAGCCGTGGCACCGCCCCGGCCCGCGCCATCGCTCGCGCCCGCGTGCTCCTCAAGACCGATGCCGACGGCCCCGCCTGGGACGACGCCCGCGTCGCCGAGGCCCTCGACCTCTGCGCCGCCACCGTGCAGCGCGTCCGCAAGCGGTTCGTCACCGGGGGGCTCGACGCCGCCGTCGAGCGCAAGCGGCCCGACCGCGTCTACGCCCGCGCCCTCGGCGGGCGCGGCGAGGCGGAGTTGACCCGGCTGGCGTGCTCGACGCCCCCGGAGGGCCGGGCGCGGTGGACGCTGCGGCTGCTCGCCGACCGGATGGCCGCGCTCGGTCACGAGGTCAGCCACGAGACCGTCCGCCAGACGCTCAAAAAAACGCGCTCCGACCTCATCTCCACGAGCAGTGGGTGATCCCGCCGGAGCAGGACGCGGCGTTCGTGGCGCGGATGGAGGCCGTGCTCGATCTTTACGAGGAGCCCTACGACCTCGACCGGCCCGTGGTCTGCTTCGACGAGAAGCCGTACCAGATGCTCGGCCATGTCCGCGAGCCCGTGCCGCCGGGACCGGGCCGCGTCCGGCGGACCGACTACGAGTACGAGCGGTGCGGCACCGCCAACCTGTTCGTGTTCTACGAGCCGCTACGGGCCTATCGCCACGTCGAGGTCCGCGAGCGGCGGCGGGCCGTCGAGTTCGCCGACATGATGCGGCTGCTCGTCGACGAACTCTACCCCGAGGCCCCGGTCGTCCGCGTCGTGCTCGACAACCTCTCGACGCATACGGCGGCGAGCCTGTACAGGCGGTTCGCCCCGGCCGAGGCGCGGCGGATCGCGCGGCGGATCGCGCGGCGGATCGAGTTCACGTACACGCCGCCGCACGGGTCATGGCTGAACATGGTCGAGATCGAGAACGCGGCGGTCGGCGCGCAATGCCTGTCGCGGCGGATCGCGAGCATCGAGGCGCTGGCGAGCGAGACCTCGGCGTGGGCGTCGAGCCGGAACGCGGCGGGCGTCGGGACGGACTGGCAGTTCACGACGGCTGAGGCGCGGATCAAGCTGAAGCGGCTCTACCCGACCGATGAGACTTGACGTTCTACTAGACGGATCTCCTAGCTCTACGAGAACCCTGCCGGCTCACGGCCACCGACCTCCCGAAACCTCCTACAACCGGCGTTTTTGACACGGAGCGAAGATCCACCTCCCTCACCTTCAGCGGGACAACGTGATGGGGATTGGCTTGTGTGCAATAACGGTACAACAAGCCCCACCCCGCCCTACCCCCCAAACCGGATCACCTGGATCGGCTCGACCCGCGACGCCGCCCGCGCCGGCACGTACGCCGCCAGCGTGCACAGCGCGACGGCCGCCGCGACCGTCAGCGCCACGTCCAGCAGGCGGACCTCGACCGGCGCCACGCTGAGGTAGTACGCGTCCTCCGGTAGCTCGATGAGCTCGAACCGCGTCTGGACCCATGCGAACCCGAGCGCGACGGCCGCCCCACCCGCCGCCCCGATCACGCCGACGAGGAACCCGAACAGCACGAACATCCGCCGCACCGCCGCCCGGCTCGCCCCCATCGCCAGGACGGTCCCGATCTCCTGCGCCTTCTCGAGCACCACCATGAGCAGCGCCCCAACGATGTTGAAGGCGGCCACGACGACCAGGATCGAGATCACGAGCGGGACGATGCTCTGCTGGAGCTCGACCCAGGCGAAGAGCCCGCGGTAGACGTCCTCGATGGGCCGCGCGTAGACCGGCGGACCGACCTCCTCGGTCACGGCGTCGGCGACGGCCCGGGCCTCTGTCCGGTCGGCGAGCGTGAGGTCGATGCGCGTCGCGTCGGCCGCGCCGAATCGGAACAGCTCGCGGGCGGCGCCCAGCGAGACGAAGGCGTAGCTGTCGTCGAAGTCGCCGAGCCCGGTCTCGTAGACGCCCGCCACGTGGAACTGCTTGACGTAGGGCCGCGAGGCGAGCGCGCCGCCGCCCAGCCCGCGCGTCGAGAACGCTGTCACGCGCTGACCCGGTTCGAGCCCCAGCCGCTCCGCGAGGCGCTGGCCCACGACGAGCCCGGGCAGGCCCTGGGCGTCGGGCGCGAACGAGAACGCCCCGGCTTCGATGTTGCCCGCCACGAACGGCTGCGCGTCCGCCTCGGTCCCCCACGCGAGCACGCCGTCGACCTGGCTCGCCCCGCCCTCGCCGCTCGCGCGCAGCAGCGCGAAGTCGACGACGGCCGGCGTGGCGCGCTCGACGCCCGGGAGCGCCGCAAGGCGGTCCACGAGCGGGGCGGCGTCTTCGAGCGGCGTCCCGAGAAAGCTCTCGACCTGGACCTCCTGCCCGAACCCGACGATCTTGGCCTCGATCTCGCGGCTGAACCCGCGCACGATCATGACGGCCAGGAGCAGCGCGCCCGTCCCCACCGCCACCCCGCCCACGGCGGCGAGCACCACGAACCGCAGGAACCCGCGCCGGGCGTCGCGGCCCTGGGCGCCGCGGAGGTAGCGGAGGGCGAGCGTGCGTTCGAACGGTCCAATCATGGGCGGACCCGATGGGCGGGGCGGGGTGAGCGGGCGGCGGCGCCCCGGGCGGGGTGGAAGATCGCGGAAGAGCGGAAGAGCGGAAGAGCGGAAGAGCGGAAGAGCGGAAGAGCGGAAGAGCGGAAGAGCGGAAGAGCGGAAGGTGCCGTGGGCGGGGCGGGAGCCGCACGGAGCTTTTCGGCCGCCGCCCCGCCCCCTGCTCTACCTGCTCTACCTGCTCTACCTGCTCTACCTGCTCCGGCCCGAGAACGCCGGGCGGGGCGGCGCGTTTATACACCGACACCCCCTCCCCCACCCCGCCCTATGAACAACGCCGTCGCCACCCCGCCCGCCCCCGTCAACGAGACCGTGCTCGGGTACGCCCCTGGGAGCCCCGAGCGCCGAGCGCTCCAGCGCGCCGTCGCCGAGATGCGGGCGACCGAGGTCGAGGTGCTCCCCGTCGTCGGCGGGCGCCGCGTCGAGACCGGGCGGACGGCCACGATGCGCGCGCCGCACGACCTCTCGCACACCCTCGGCACCTACCACAAGGCCCGCACCGAGGACGTCGAGGCCGGCATTCAGGCCGCGCTCGACGCCCGCCACGACTGGATGCGGATGGACTGGACCGACCGGGCCGCCGTCTTCCTCAAGGCCGCCGACCTCCTCGCCGGCCCGTGGCGCGCGCGCATGAACGCGGCGACCATGCTGGGCCAGTCGAAGAACGCCTACCAGGCCGAGATCGACTCGGCGTGCGAGCTCGTCGACTTTCTCCGGTTCAACGCGTGGTTCATGCGCGACATCTACGAGGAGCAGCCGGTGAGCTCGCCCGGCGTGTGGAACCGGACCGAGTACCGCGGGCTCGAGGGGTTCGTGTTCGCCGTCACCCCGTTCAACTTCACGGCGATCGCCGCCAACCTGCCGGCCGCGCCCGCGCTCATGGGCAACACCGTCGTGTGGAAGCCGGCCCCGGCCCAGATGCGCGCCGCCGCCGTGGTCATGGAGCTGTTCGAGGCCGCCGGCCTCCCCCCGGGCGTCATCAACATGCTCCCGGGCGACGGCGCCGACGTGGGCGACCCGGTCCTGGCGTCGGAGCACCTGACGGGCCTCCACTTTACGGGCTCCACGCCGACGTTCAACCACCTCTGGCACTCGATCGGCAAAAACCTCGACCACTACCGGGCCTACCCGCGGATCGTGGGCGAGACGGGCGGGAAGGACTTTATCGTCGCCCACGAGTCGGCTGACCCCGACGCCGTCGCCACGGCCATTGTGCGCGGCGCCTTCGAGTACCAGGGGCAGAAGTGCTCGGCGGCCAGCCGCGTTTACCTCCCCGCCCCGCTCTGGCCCGACGTGCAGGCCGCGCTCGAGTCGCAGCTCGCCGAGATCAAGGTCGGCCCGGTCGAGGACTTCTCGAACTTCGTCAACGCCGTCATCGACGAGAAGGCGTTCGACAAGATCACCGGCTACATCGACCGCGCGCAGGAGGCGAGCGGCGTAGAGGTCGCCCACGGCGGGACGTACGACAAGAGCGAGGGCTACTTCGTCGACCCGACCGTCCTGGTCGTCGACGACCCGGCGTACGAGACGATGGAGCAGGAGATCTTCGGGCCGGTCGCCTCGGTCTGGGTGGCGCCCGAGGGCAAGAGCTTCGACGACGTCCTCGACCTCGTCGACCGGACGAGCCCGTACGCCCTCACCGGCGCCGTCTTCGCCCGCGACCGCGCCGTGCTCGCCCACGCCGCGGACCGCCTCGCCGAGTCGGCCGGCAACTTCTACCTCAACGACAAGCCGACCGGCGCGGTCGTTGGGCAGCAACCGTTTGGCGGCGCCCGCGGCTCGGGCACGAACGACAAGGCGGGCTCCAAGATGAACCTCCTCCGGTGGACCAGCCTCCGCTCGATCAAGGAGACGTTCGTTCCGGCCCAGCACTTTACCTACCCCTTCCTCGCGCCCGACGAGAACGAGCCGGCCGGCGACGGCGCGGCCGAGAAGGTGGTCGTGATGTGAGCACCTCCGGTGGGCACGGGGTACCGGGTACGAGGTACGTCGGACGTCGCCAGGAACCGCCGCCCTGCCCGTTCCACATGGACCCCGCCCCGCCCCGCTCTCAAGCCGCCCCGCCCCGCCCGCCGCTGGGCGGGGCGGTCGTGTTTGCGAGCGTGCACCATCCAGGTGTGGTAGGGCGGCCGTACCTGGCGCTGGAGGCGCAGGCGCGGCCGGTCGCCCTGGCGCTTCTGGTCGTGATGACGGTCGGGCTCGCGGCGGCGCTCCAGGGCGAGGCCATCCTGTGGCCGTTCGTGACGGGCACGGCCCTCGCCTACGCACTCGCCGCGGCCTATGGGCAGAGCACGCTCGTGCGCACGCCGGCCGAGGTCGAGGTGCGCGGCCCGTTCGCCGCCGTCCGCAGCGTGTGGAGCGTGGCCGGCGCGCGCGGGCGGGGCGGGCTGGCGCCGGTCCACTCGGCCCGGCTCGTCCACGGCGAGTTGCTGGTCGGCCTGGGCGACTACGTGACGACGCTCCGCCGCGAGGACTGGCCCGACTTCGACGGCCTCGTCGACGCGCTGCGCGGGGCGGCGGGGGCGGGGCGGGCGCTGGCGGGCGGGGCGGGGTGAGTGGGCGTCCGGGCGAGCCTAATGCCGTGTGCGGAGTATCCGGCAGCACGGGGCGGGGCGGCCCGTGACGCACCCCTGTCCCGCCCCGCCTCTAGCTTCTGCCACCCCGCCCCGCCCTTTCGATTTGCCCATGTCGCTCGACTCGTCCACCCGTTCCCGCGTCGGCGTGCTCACGCGGGGGTCGCTCGGCCAAGGCGTCGAGATGAAGCTGGACCCCGCGCGGTCCGTCGAGTCCGTCCGCGCTGGGACGTTCGTGGTGGTCGAGGGTGAGACGTTCGACTTTTTCTCGCTCATCACCGACCTCTCGATCGACGCCGCCAACGAGGGCATCCTGCTCCGCCCACCCGGCGCCGACGACGAGCTGCTGCGGCGCGTGCTCCAGGGCTCGGGCACGTACGCGACCGTCTCGCTCCGGCCGCAGCTCATGGTCCCGCAGGGGATCGGCGACGAGCCGCCACTGCCGGTCAAGACCGTCCCCGCCCACTTTTCGGCGGTCGGCGAGGCGACCGAGGACGACGTGGCGCGTGTGTTCGGGGCCGAGGCGCTGGACGGCGGCGACCGCTTTTTCCACGTCGGCACGCCGCTCGGGATGGACACGCCCGTGTGCCTCGACCTCGCGCGGTTCGTCGAGCGCTCGAACGCCGTGTTCGGGAAGACCGGGACGGGCAAGAGCTTCCTTACGCGGCTGCTCCTGGCCGGCACGATCGCGACGGGCCGCGCCGTCTCACTCGTGTTCGACATGCACAACGAGTACGGCGACCGCGCGCGCCAGGAGACCGACGGCGACGCGACGGCCTTCGTGCCCGGGCTCCGGCAGCTGTTCGGGCCGAAGGTCCAGATCTTCTCGCTCGACCCGGAGAGCACGCGCCGGCGGGGCGGCTCGACCGACGTTGAGCTCCACCTCTACGCCGACCAGGTCGAGCCCGAGGACGTCCTCCCGCTCCGCGAGACGCTCAACCTCAACGCGACGGCGACCGAGAGCGCGTACGGGCTCAAAAAGCAGTACGGCCGGCGGTGGCTGGCCCGGCTCCTGGAGGCCGCCCCGCCCGAGGTCGAGCAGATGGCCGAGGAGACCGGGGCGCACCCGGGCTCGCTCGCCGCGCTCCGCCGGAAGCTCGACCGCCTGGACGGCCTGCCCTTTTTCCACCTCGAAGAGCAGCGCGGGAAGCAGGACGCCGTCGACGAGTTGTTCCAGACGCTCGACGCCGGGCGCTCGGTCGTGCTCGAGTTCGGCCGCTACAACTCGCTCCTCGTCTACCTCCTCGTCGCCAACGTCATCACGCGGCGGCTGCGGCACCGCTACGAGGCCAAGATGGAGGCGTACGAGAAGACGCAGAACGAGGCCGACAAGCCGCAGCAGCTCCTGATCACCGTCGAGGAGGCCCACAACTTCCTCGGGCCGGAGACCGCCCGCGAGACGCCGTTCGGGAAGATCGCCCGCGAGATGCGGAAGTTTTTCGTGTCGCTCCTCATCGTCGACCAGCGGCCGTCGGGGATCGACGAGGAGGTGTTGAGCCAGATCGGGACGAAGCTCGTGGCCCAGCTTAACGACGAAAAGGACATCGCGGCGGCGCTCGTGGGCTCGCCCGGGGCCGGCGGGCTGAGGCAGATCCTGGCGTCGCTGGACTCGAAGCAGCAGGCGCTGCTCCTGGGCCACGCCGTCCCCATGCCCATCACGATCCGCACGCGCGACTACGGCCCCGACCTGTTCGCCGCCGTCAAGGCGCGGGCGGGGCGGCCCGAGGCCGAGTCGGCGGCCGAGATCCAGGAGGCGATGGGCACGCTGTTTTAGGGCAGCGGGCAGCGGGCAGCGGGCAGCGGGCAGCGGGCAGCGGGCAGCGGGCAGCGGGGGCAAGATGCGCCACCCCGCCCGCGACGTGGGCGGGGCGGGGTCGTAGGGGCGACCGGCGGTCGCCCGTCCGGGCACGGCGCGTGATGCAGGGCGGGGCGGCATCGGGCGGGGCGGTGCCAGGCCGAACCGCCCCGCCCTCGTCACAACCATCCCTAGCCCCTCTTGGCTGCGCCGACGCTTCGCGGTGGCCAGGAGGGGGACTGCCGCCGCCGCCGGTTAACGGCGGCCTCGCCGGTCACCACCCCGCCCAGGTGTGGACGGGGCGGGGCGAAACAAAACGGGCACCACCCCGCCCGCGCGCCCTTTTTCCCGAGGGCGGGGCGGGGCAGAACAAACGGGCGGGGGGCGCATAGTCAGCCGCCGCCCCCGTTGTCGACGGCCGCCCCGCCCGCCGCCATGCCAGAGCTCCCGCGCCTCCGCGCCGCCCTCGCCGTTTGCCTGCTCGTCGCGCTCGCCGGGTGCGCCACGTCGGGCGCCCCGGTCGGCTCGCGGCTCCCAGACGCGGCGGCCCACGCGGAGGCGGACGGGCTGGCCCCGTTCGACACGACGGCCCTCAACTTCCTCGTCGTCGGGGATTGGGGCCGGAACGGGTTCTTCAACCAGCGCGAGGTGGCCCGCGGGATGGGCGAGATCGGCGGCCCGATCCGGAGCCGGTTCACGATCTCGACCGGCGACAACTTCTACACGTCCGGCGTGTCGTCGACGAACGACGTGCGGTGGGAGCGGTCGTTCGAGGACATCTACACGGCGCCCGCGCTCCAGAGCCGGTGGTACGCCGTGCTCGGCAACCACGACTGGCAGGGGAACGTGCCGGCCCAGATCGCCTACACCCGCCGGAGCGACCGCTGGTACATGCCGGCCCAGTACTACGCCGAGGAGATGACGCTCGGCGACGACTCGACGCGCGCGCTGTTCGTGTTCCTCGACACCAACCCGCTCGCCTACCCGCCCGAGGACCGGCGGCGGTACAGCTCGACCGGCGACTGGGACCCCGAGGGCCAAATCGCGTGGCTCGAGCGAACCCTGGCCGCCTCCGACACGCCGTGGAAGATCGTCGTCGGCCACCACCCGATCTACGTCGGGTCGACGAGCTACAGCGACAACCCGCGGCTGGTCGACTCGCTCGTCCCGCTGTTCGAGCGGCACGGGGTCCAGGCGTACTTCGCCGGGCACGACCATAACCTCCAGCACCACCGCCCGCCGGGCTCGAACGTCGACTACTTCGTGTCCGGCGCGGGGTCGCTCACGCGCGAGGTGATCCAGACGCCGAACACGCTGTTCGCGCTCCGCACGCCGGGCTTCATGGCCGTCTCGCTAACGGCCGACGTCATGGCCGTCCACGCCCACGACGCGGACGGCCGCCTCGTCTACCGCGCCGACGTCCCGCGCCGCCGCGGCGCGCGCCTCCCGCTCCCGTTCGGGATCTCCAGCGAACCGAGCGGGGGCGACTAGCCGCTGGGCACGGGCGGGGCGGGGAGCGCGGACCGCCCCGCCCACCGAAGCCAAGGCGATGTCGAGGGCGGGGCGCCGCCCGCCCCGCCCTACGCGGCGGCCGGGGCGCCGGTGCGGGCGCGGACGGCCTTCTCGATCGTCGCCGCCAGGAAGCGCGGGGCGACCGGTTTGGCGAGGTAGTCGTCGCACCCGGCGTCCAGGCACCGCTGGCGGTCGCCCTCCATCGCGTTGGCCGTGAGCGCGACGACGGCCGGCGCCGGGTGCGGCCCGGGGTCCGACCGGATGGCGCGCGTGGCCTCCAGCCCGCCCATCACCGGCATCATGATGTCCATGAGCACCACGTCGTAGGGCTGGCGGCGAACGGCCTCGACGGCTTGCGCGCCGTCCGAGACCACGTCCGGGCGGTAGCCCAGGCGGCGCAGCGTGAGCAGGGCCACCTTCTGGTTGACCGGGTTGTCCTCGGCGAGCAGGAGCCGCGCCGCCGGCAGGATCGCGTCCGCCGACATAACGACGGCCTGGGACGGCGGCGGCGGTCCGTCCGCGGCCTCCTCCCCGCCCTCTGCGGGCGGGGCGGGCGCGGGCGGGGCGACGGCCGGCTCAGGCTGCTCGGAGGCGGGGCGGGACACCCACGCGGCCGAGTCGGGCGGGGCGGCGTCGGCGCGCTCGGCGGGCGCGTCCGCAGAGACGCGGACGGCGACGGTGAAGCGGAACACGGAGCCCTCGCCGGGCACCGACTCCGCGGTCAGCTCGCCGCCCATCATCTGGACGAGCCGGCGGCAGATCGCGAGGCCCAGGCCGGTCCCCCCGTGCGTCCGCGCCGTCGACGGGTCGGCCTGCGTGAAGCGCTCGAAGACGGCGTCCAGGCGGTCCGGGGCGATCCCGACGCCCGTGTCCTCGACCTCGAACGCGAGGGCGGGCGGGCCGCCCGCCGGCGCCATCCGGGCGCGGACGCATACGGAGCCCTCCGCCGTGAACTTGACGGCGTTCGAGAGCAGGTTGACGAGCACCTGCTGCACGCGCGTCGCGTCGCCGCCGACGGCCTCGGGCACGTCGTCCGCCACCTCCGACGTCAGGTGGAGGCCCTTGGCGGCCCCCTGCTGCGCGACCATGCTCAGCGCCTCCTTAACGGCGCGGCGCGCGCTGAACGGCCGGTCTTCGAGCTCGAGGAGTCCGGCCTCGACCTTCGAGAAGTCGAGGATGTCGTTGATGATGGTGAGGAGCGCGTCGCTCGACGTGCGGACCGTGTCGACAAAGTCGCGCTGCTCGTCGTCCAGGTCGGTGTCCAGGAGCAGCGTCGTCATGCCCGTCACGCCGTTCATGAGCGTGCGGATTTCGTGGCTCGTCGTGGCCAGGAACTCGCTGTTGGCGCGGGCCGCCGCCTCGGCCGCCCGCTTGTCGTCGAGGAGTTGGGCCTCGGCCGCCTTCTGCGCCGTCACGTCGCGCGAGACGGCGACGAGCCCGACGACGGCGCCGGCCGCGTCGCGCACGGGGACGCGCGTGGTGAGGCGGACGCGCCCGGACGGCCCGGACTCCTCCTGGTCCACCGGCTCGCCGGCGCGCATGACGGCGTCGGCGGCCCGCCACTGCGGGGCGGGGAGGGTCCGGCCGGAGCCGCCCTCGCGGGTGCCCGCCCGGTTCCGCAGGACGACCTGGCCCGATCGGTCGACGGCGACGACGGGGTCGGGCACGGCGTCGACGACCGTGCGGAGCACGCGCTGCCGGCCCTCGGCGGCCGCGAGCGCGGCCTTGGCCGCCTGCGCCGGCCGCGCGTCGCGGACGCACACGCCAAACAGCGCCCGCCCCGCCCCGAGTTGGACGGAGACGTCGGCGGGGATCTGGGTGCCGTCGGCGCAGACGACCATCCGCCGGTCCGCCGCGGGCGCTCCGGCGTCACCGGACGGGCGGAGCCGGGCGCGGTGGGCGTCGCGGTCGCCGGGCGCGAACAGGGTCTCGGCCAGGGCGGCGCCGGCGAGCGCGTCGGGGTCGTACCCGAGGAGCGTCCGGGCGGCCCGGTTCGCCACCTGCACCCGGTCCTCGGTGTCGACCACGAAGACGGCGTCGGGGACCGCGTCGAAGGCCGCCGCGAGCAAGTCGCCTGAGTCGTCCGCTGGCTCCTCCGAACCGGCCGGCTCCTCAGGCACGTCCGCGGTCCCGCGGAAGCGGCCGGTGACGCGCCGCAGCCAGGACTCGGGCGCCGCCGCGAGGGCCGCGAGCACGGCCGGAGCGGCCGCGTCCGCTCCGACGTGCAGGGCGACCCACAGGCCGAGCAGCCCGACGACGAGGGCGACGCCGCGGGTCGGCTCGTCGGCCGTGGGCGGGGCGGTCGGCGCGTCGGCGGGCGGGCGGCGCTGCGAAGGGATCGGCATAGGGGGATCGAGACGTTGCACCTGGGTATCGGCCGGGGGCGGCCGGGGTTAAACGCCCGTCTTGTTTATGGGGCGCGACCGCCCGGCCGATTCCGTTTGACTACGACCTGCGCCACCGCGGTAGTTTTCTCCCCCGATGGAGCGCCCCCCGGTCCCCACCCGTTTATGCCCCTGGTTTACGCCGCCGTCGCGGTTCTCGTCGCCGCCCTCTGGAGCGCACCCGTCGCGCCGGGCCTCGCGCCCGCCCCGCCCCGCCCGGCCGCCGCGCCGTGGGCCGAGGCCCGTCCGCTCGCCCGGCTAGACACGTTGTCGCTGGAGGCGACCGTCGGGCAACTCGTGGCCGTCCGCGCGGCGGGCACCAACGTCGCCGCGCTCGCGCGGGCGGGGCGGGTTGGCCGCGTCGTCGTCAACGAGCGCGACCTGGGGCGCCACCTCGACGCCCTCCGCGCGTGGCAGGACGGGGCGGCCGTTCCGGTCCTCGTCGCTACGGAGGCGGCGGGCGGGGCGGTCGGGCTGGGGCTGAGCGAGACGCCGCGGTTCCCGCCGGCACTGGCCTACGGAGCCGCCGACCGCCCGGACCTCACCTACCTCACCGGGCGGGCGCTCGCCGACGTGGCGCGCGTCGTCGGCGTTCAGTCGCCCGGAGTCCCGCTCGGCGCGGGCGCGTCGCCGTTCGGCGACGGCTCTGCCGACCGCTCGGGCCTCGCCGTCGCGCTCGCGCGCGGCCTCCGCGACGGCCAGACGATCCCGTCGGCCGACGTGCAGGCCGCGGACCTCGACGCGGGGCGGGGCGGCGACCTCGACGCGCTCCTCGGCGCCGGGCTCATGGAGGTCCGCCTGACACCGGCGCCGGCGTCGACGCAGGCCGCGCTCGCCGCGGCCGTCCGCGGGCTCCGCGAGGGGCGCGGGTTCGCCGGCCTCGTCGTCGTCGACGTCGAGGGCCGCGACTCGCTCGCCGTCGCCGCCGTCGCGGCCGGGGCCGACCAGGTTCTCACCGCCCGCCCCGCCCCGCTCGCCCGCCAGATCGCCGCGGCCGTTCGGGCGGGGCGGCTGGACCGCGCCCGGCTGGACCGCGGGGCCGAGCGCGTGCTCCGGGCCAAGGCGTGGGCCGGCCTCGCCGCCCCGCCCCCGCGCCGCGCCGGCGAGGGCGGGGCGGGCGGCCTCCGCGTGTCGCCGTGGCGGCCGCCGTCGGCGGCGCTGCTCCACCGGGCCGGGCTCCTGAGCGGGGAGGTGGCGCGGCGGTCGATCGCCGTCGTCGAGGACGGGCGCGGGCCGATCCCCGTGGTCGGCGCGGCCGTGCCCGAGCGCGTGGTCGTGGTGACGCTCGACGCCGGGGCCGCCCCGCCCCCGTTCGCGGACGCCGTGGGCGGCGCGCTCGCCGTCCGGTCGTCGCACCGGCTGGCGCTGGGCGCCCCGGACTCGGCCTACGCCGCGGCCGCCGAGATCGCCGTCGCGGCCGCCGAGCGGGCCGACCTCGTCGTGCTCGGCGCGTTCGCCGACGGCGGCGAGCTGCCGCCCCGCCACCGAGCGGTCGCCGAACGCCTGCTGCGGGGCGGGGCGCCGGTCGCGGTCGCCGCGTTCGGGCCGCCGTCGCTCCTCGTGGGTCTCCCCCGCCCCGCCGCGCTCGTCGCGGCCTGGGACGACTCGGCGCCGGCGCAGCGGGCGGCCGCCGAGGCGGTAGCCGGGCAGATCGCCGTTGCGGGCCGGCTGCCCGTCTCGGTCGCTGGGCTCTACGCTGCCGGCGACGGCGCCCGGCTCCCCCAGCAGCGGCTCCGGCCGGGCACGCCCGAGGAGGCCGGCCTCGACGCCGACGCCGCCCGCCGCCTGGACGACGCCGTCGAGGCGGCGCTCGCGCGGAGCGCCTTCCCGGGCGCGGCCGTCGCCGTGGGCCGCGACGGCGTGCTCGTCCGCCTCCGCGGCTACGGGCGGCTCACGCCGGGCGGGGCGGCGGCCACGGAGCAGACGCCCTACGACCTCGCCTCGCTCACGAAGGTGGTCGGCACGACGGCCGCCGTCATGCGGCTCGTCGAGTCGGGCGACCTCGACCTCGACGCGCGCGTGTCGACGTACGTCCCGGCGTTCCGGCCCGAGGGCGGGGCGGCCGTGACGGTCCGCCAGCTCCTCACGCACGCGGCCGGGCAGCGCCCGTTCTACCCGTTCTACGCCCGCGGCATCCTCGACCGCGCCGGCGTGCTCGACTTCGTCTACACCGACACGCTGCGCTACCGGCCGGGCTCGAAGTCGGTCTACAGCGACTTCGACATGATCGTGCTCGGCGAGGTGATCGAGGCCGTGACGGGCGAGCCGCTCGACCGGCACCTCCAGCGGGCCGTGTTCGGGCCGCTCGGGATGGACGCGACCGGCTTCCGCCGGCCGGGCGCCGTCGACCGCGCGGCGGCCCCGACCGAGGTCGACGGCGTGTGGCGCGAGCGGACGCTCCAGGGCGAGGTCCACGACGAGGCCGCCTCGGTCATGGGCGGGGTGGCGGGCCACGCCGGCCTGTTCTCGACGGCCGAAGACATGGCCCGGTTCGCGTTCCTGCTCGCGAGCGGCGGCGAGGCCAACGGGGCGCGGCTGTTCCGGCGGACGA
Organism: Rubrivirga litoralis; assembly: GCF_031846415.1. Taxonomy (NCBI): domain Bacteria; kingdom Pseudomonadati; phylum Rhodothermota; class Rhodothermia; order Rhodothermales; family Rubricoccaceae; genus Rubrivirga; species Rubrivirga litoralis. The sequence continues at coordinate 30,709 of NZ_JAVRHT010000014.1, forward strand.
CGCTCGACGCGTTCACCGAGCGCGCGCCGGTCCGCGGGCGCTACGCGATGGGGCTCGGGTGGATGCTCCGGCCCCGGGGCGGCGGCGCCTCGTCGTCGGGGAGCCGGTTCGGCCCGCGCTCGTTCGGGCACACCGGCTTCACCGGCACCTCGATCTGGGTCGACCCCGACGAGGACCTGTTCGTCGTTCTCCTGACCAACCGCGTGCACCCGACGCGCCGGACGCGCGGCATCCGCGAGGCCCGCGCCGCGCTCGCCGACGCCGTGGCCGGCGCGGTCGCCGCCCCTCCCGGCGAGCCCGCGCGCGCCTGGGGCTTCGGCCCCGTCCCCGCGGACCTCTAGAGCCCGCGGCTCCGTCCCCCACCCCGCCCGCGCGACGCGCAGGCCCTCCCCCCGCTCCCGCCATGCCCACGTACGAGTACCGCCGCCCCGACGGCACCACCTTCGAGGCGTTCCAGAAGATCTCGGCCGCCCCGCTCACCCACGACCCCGAGACGGGCGAGCCGGTCACGCGCGTGATCTCGGGAGGGGCGGGCCTCCAGTTCAAGGGCGACGGGTTCTACGAGACCGACTACGTCCGCAAAAAGGGCGCCCCGAACCCGTCGGAGTCGAAGGGCGAGACGTCCGAGGGCGGGGCGGACAAGAAGGCGGACGACGCGCCGAAAAAGGCGAAGAAGGCCGAGACGACGTCGACCGCGAAGGCGGACGACTAAGATTCGGTTTGGCAGAGGTTCTCCTTCCCCCACCGGGGGAGCAGGGCTGTTAAGTTCTGAGGATCGCGAGCATCGTCCCCACCCGGTTCGCTAGCCGAGACCGCGCCGCCGTCGGCGACCACTCCCCGTTGTGGCGGAGCACCGACAGCGTGGCGCCCCGGATCAGCGACAGCACCGCCGCGCCCGCCTTCGAGCGCACGCCGCCTGCGTCCTCGTTCTGCAGCGCGTCCTTGCACCAGTGCAGCCGGTTCTCGACGTGCCAGTGCCACCGGATCACCTCGCCGAGCACGGCGGCCCCGTCGGTCCGGCTCGTCACGTACAGCCCAGTCCGCTCGTACGCCCCGCCGTCGCGCGCGCCCGAACGTGTCACCCGCACCACCCGGCCTATGTCGGGCCAGTCGCCACGCCACGCCGGCGGGGCGTAGACCTCGACGACACGCCGGACCACGCGGCCCCGCGTCCGCTCGGTCGTGTCGCTCACCGACAGCGGGTCGCCGACGGTCTGCGCCTCGCACTCGGCGTAGAGCCGGGGCGCGTTCCGCTTCAGCTTGACGAGCCACTCGCCGCCGGCGTCCCGGACGCTGCCGAGCGTTTTTTTGTGCAGTGGAGCGCGTCGAGCGTCACCGTCGTGCCGCGCAAGTCGAGGGCCGCCGCGAGGTCGGCGACGAGGTCCTGGGCGGCCGCGACCTCGCTCGTGTCGCCGTTACGGTAGGCCGTCGCCGAGGCGACGATGCCGGAGCGGACGCCGTAGGCGGAGACGAGGGCCACGAAGTCCTGCTCGGTCGTCGGCCGGCCGTCGGCGTCGTGGCCGGAGACGGTCGAGCGGACGGCCTTGGCGTCGACGGCGAGGACCTCGCCGTCGGGGAGCCGGGCGGTGGCCCAGGCGCGGAAGGCGGCCGAGAGCGCGGCGGGGTCGACGGCCTGCAAGACGGCCCGGACGGTGACGTGGGACGGGAGCGCGTGGCGCTTGAAGCCGAGGTGCTCGCGGAGCGCGTCGGCGTTGTCGCGGAGGAAGCGGCTGATGGGCCGGTAGCCGTGGTGGCCGCTCATCGTGGCCATGACGGCGCCTGCGAGGATGGCGTGGAGCGGGTGGCGGAGCCCCTGGGGGCGTCGCGGGTCAGGGACCGTGGCGAGGTGGTCGAGGAGGGTCATGCACAGAACTTACCAGCCCTGCACCGGGGGAGGGCTGGGGAGGGGGACGGGCATCGGAGCGGCCGCCGAGGGCGGGGCGGTCGCCCCAGGTCCCCCCTGGCTGCGCCGACCTGGCGGTTCTCGACCTCCCCCCGCTGACGGGAGGGGATTCGGAGCCGGTGACCAAACCGTTCCTGAGCGCGCCGCCTGGGCCGCCACCCCGCCCAGGCACCCGCCCCGCCCGCTACGGCACCCGCCCCGCCCGCCACGCCGCCCGCGCGGCCCGCCAGGCGTCCTCGTAGCGGCGGTCGCGGCGGAGCGTGAGCACGTCGAACGGCGAGCCGCCGCCGGCCCGCCCTGCGGTCCGGTCGAAGACGACCTGGGGCGGGGCGGTCTCGCCGCGCCGGTACGTCCACGTCTCGGTGGTCGCGGTCGCCGCGACGGCGTCGGGCGGCCCGAACACGACGTAAACCAGGCCGGGGTCGGTGGCCCACCCCGCCTTCTGGTTGCTGAAGAGCCGGTTGGCCTCCTCGACGCGGCCGTAGAACGCGCGGAGCGCCTCGGCGGCCCGGCCGCGGTCGTCGACGTGGGCGCCCCAGAAGGCGTCGAACGTCCGCTGGCCGCCCCGCCCGAGCGCCTCCGTCTCGCCCGCGTCGGCGAGGTAGACGAGCGGGGCGATGAGGTCGCCGCGGCGCGTGACGAGCGGGAAGTCTCGCCGCCGCACGACGACCCGCCGCGAGACCGTCGCGAGCATCTGCCCCGCCGCCCCCCGCAGCTCCAGCCGGACGCCATAGACGCCCGGCGCGAGGGCGGGGAGGTCCACGCCGACCGCCGACACGCCAGCTGGCACGGCCTGCTCCACGGCGGCGACGGTGTCGGCCGCGCCCACGTTGACGCCTCGGGCTGCTAGCGACGTCGGGGGCGTCGTGGCCCCGGACGGGGGCGCCGCGACGGTCGTATCGGCCTCGAAGCGGACGACGGACGCGGCGAGCGACGAGCCCTCGGGGGCCGCCGCCTGGACCACGACGCGGACGGAGTCGAGCCGCGCCGGCACGCGGAGGGCGTCGAGCGGCCGGCCGCTCGCCCCCACGAGGCGCGGCCCGCTCAGCCACGCGCGATCGCGGGCCGGCCGGACCGTCACGGCCTCGGCGCGGCGGGCCGTCCGGTCGGCGCCCACGTCCGTGACCGTCGCCTCGACGCGGTACGCGCCGGGCGCCACCTCGACGCGCTCGGTCCGCACGTGAGGCGGGGCGGCGCGGGCGGCCTCGGCGCTCGCCACGCGCACCGTGTCGACGCCGCGGACGAACTCGCTCCGCCCCGCCCCGCCCACGCGCAGCGTCCACTCGGCGACGGCCTCCAGCGAGTCGCGGGCGGGGCGGTAGGTGAGCGACGCCGGGTAGACCGTGAGCACGGCGTCGACGCCGGTCGAGCCGTCGCGGACCGCCGCCACGGCGTCGAAGGCGATGTCGGGTGCGCCCGCCTGGTAGGCCCGCGCGGAGCCGTCCAGCCGGGCGCCGCCGCCGCACCCGGCCAGGAGCGCGAGGGCGAGCGCCCCGCCCCAGAGCCGCCCGGGGCGGGGCGTCATCCGGCGCGGCGGGCGCCGGCGTCGTCGGCCGCCGCGACGATCTGGGCAAAGTCCGAGGCGTCGAGGCTGGCCCCGCCCACGAGCGCGCCGTCGAGGTCGGGCTGCGCGAACAGGTCGGCGGCGTTGCCCGGCTTCACGCTGCCCCCGTAGAGCAGGGCCACGCCCCGCCCCGCCCCGTCGAACCGCTCGGCGAGGCGGGCGCGGACGGCGGCGTGCACCGCCTGCGCCTGCTCCGGCGACGCCGTCCGCCCCGTCCCGATCGCCCAAACGGGCTCGTAGGCCACGACGAGCCGGTCCGCCGATGCCAGCTCGACGCCGTCGAGCGAGGCGTCGAGCTGGGCGAGGACCGTCGCCTCGGCGTCGCCCGCGTCGCGCTCCTCCAGCGTCTCGCCCACGCACAGGATGGGGACGAGCCCGGCCCCCATCGCCGCCCGCACCTTTTCGGCCACGAACGCGCTCGTCTCGCCGAACAGCTGCCGCCGCTCCGAGTGGCCGACGACCACGAGATCCACGCCCAGCGCCGCGAGCATGGGCGGGGCGGTCTCGCCCGTGAACGCGCCCTCGGGCGCCGGGTGCACGTTCTGCGCGCCCAGGCGCACGCGGCTCCCGCGCACGCGCTCGGCCACGGCGTCGAGCCACACGGTCGGCGGGCACACGCCGACGCCCGACGCCGCCCCGCCCGTCTCGCGCACCACGTCGGACGCGAGGCGGACGGCGCCGTCGAGGTCCGTGTTCATCTTCCAGTTTCCAACGACGAGCATAGCAGAGGGGCAGCCGGGGGGCGGGGCGGAGAGCGGCGGGTACGCGCGGACGCGGGCCGTGGTTTGCGGACGGCGCTAGTGCCGCTTCAAGCGGTCTCTGACAGATCCGCCTCGGCCGGTTGTGTGTTCCGTGTTGCGTATCGGACTTCAGGACACGCACCACGCGATACGCAACACGTCGCCAGCCCGACAGAATGGCCGTGACGCTGCACTAGAGGTCGAAGGCCTCCACCTTGCCGAGGATCTCGGCCGCGTGGCGGTCCGTCTTCGGGCGCTTAAACACGTGGCGGACCACGCCGTCCGGGCCGATCAGGAACGTGCTCCGCTTGACGCCGACGCTTTTGCGGCCGTAGAGCGTCTTCTCGCCCCACGCGCCGTAGGCCTCGAGGATCTCGTGGTCCGGGTCGGCCAGGAGCGGGAACGGGAGTCCGTGGTTCTCCGCGAACGCCGCGTGGCTCTCGACCGAGTCCGGCGACACGCCGACCACGGCGACGCCGGCCGCCTCCAGGTCGGCCCAGCCGTCGCGGAGCGCGCACGCCTGCTTGGTGCAGCCGGGCGTCTCGTCCTTGGGGTAGAAGTAGAGCGCGAGCGTGCGCCCGGCGAAGTCGCTCAGGCGCAGCGTGTCGCCGGCCTGCGTCGTGCCCTCGAAGGGCGGGGCGGGCTGGCCGGGCTGCACGCCAGCGGGGGCGGGGCGGTCGGACATGGGGAGCCGTTGGAGGCGGCCGCCCCGCCCTCGTGGCGGGCGGGGCGGCCTGGGTGGTGGAGAGAAAGGGGACAGCGACCTGCCCCGCCGGCCTAATCGGGAAGGCGGAGGTCGAGGGCGCGGACGGCGTCGAGCGCGGCGTGGGCCGTGAGGTCGAAGTGGAGCGGCGTGACGGAGACGTAGCCGGCGGCGACGGCCGCGAGGTCGGTGTCGTCGCCGCCGTCGAGGTCAACGAACCGGCCGCCGAGCCAGTAGTACGGGCGGTCGAACGGGTCGCGGCGCTCCTCGAACTCCTCCTCCCACCGCGACCGCGCCTGCCGCGTCACGCGGAGCCCGGCGAGCTCGCCACGCGGGCGGTCGGGGACGTTCACGTTGAGGAGCACGTTCGGCGGGAGCCCGTCGGCCAGCACGCGCTCGGCGAGCGCCCGCGCCACGCGCCCGGCGTCCTCGAAGTCCGCCGGCCGCCACGCGTCGTGCGACACGGCCATCGAGGGCACGCCCAGGATCGCCGCCTCCGTCGCCGCGCTGACGGTCCCCGAGTAGAGCACGTTGACCGCCGTGTTCGGCCCGTGGTTGATGCCCGAGACGACGAGGTCGGGCCGCCGGGGGAGCAGCTTCTGCACCGCGATCTTGACGCAGTCGGCCGGCGTGCCCGTGATGGCCCGCGCCCAGACCGCCCCGCTCGGCCCGTCGAACGGCGTCACGTGCGACCGCATCGGGTCGCGGACGGTGATCGCGTGGCCGACCGCGCTCTGCTCCTCGAACGGGGCCACGACGGCCAGCGTGCCGACCCCGTCGAGCGCGGCCGCGAGCGCGGCGATGCCGGCCGCGTCGATCCCGTCGTCGTTCGAGAGCAGCACGAGCGGCCGGTCGGCGGGGGCGTCGAGCGGGGTGGAGGTCGTCACGCGGGCGGGGCGGAGTGGGGCCGGAAGGTCGCCCCGCCCCACCCCGCCGGGTTGAACGCGCCCGGAAGTTTGCCAGTGGGCAGCGGGCGCGACATACGCCGCCCCGCCCACGACGCGAGGGCGGGGCGGTCGTCGTAGCGGCGTTGCATGCAACGCCGTCGGGCCGCAGCACGGGCGGGGCGGCGGGCGTAGGGGCGACCGGCGGTTGTCCGTCGGCGGGCATGACGGACCCGATTCGTAGGGACACCACGCGTGGTGTCCGCATTCGCCCGGCGGCGCACCACGCCACGGGCGGGGTGGCCACGGTCGGGGCGGCGCCTGCCCAGGCCGCCCCGCCCGCAGCGACAACCACCCCTAGCCCCTCTTGGCTGCGCCGACGCTACGCGGTGGCCAGGAGGGGAACTGCCGCCGCCCTGACTCACCCCCGGCGTCCGTCTCCGACCACCACGCCCTCGTCTGCCGCGTGGGCGGGGCGGAACAAAACCGGCACCACCCCGCCCAGTCCCCAGTCCCCAGTCCCCAGTCCCCAGTCCCCAGTCCCCAGTCCCCAGTCCCCAGTCCCCAGTCCTCAGTAGCTCTCGTCGGCGCTCGGGAAGGCGCCCGCGCGGACGTCGGTGACGTAGCGGCCGACGGCGCCCGTGACCGTCTCGGCGAGGTCGGCGTAGTGGCGGACGAACCGGGGGTTGAAGTCCTGCGTGAGCCCGAGGAGGTCGTGCGTGACGAGGACCTGCCCGCTGCACCCCGCCCCGGCGCCGATCCCGATCGTCGGGACCGTCAGGCTCTGCGTGAGCTCGGCCGCGAGGGCCGCCGGGATCTTCTCGAGCACGACCCCGAACACGCCCGCCCGCTCCAGCTTCAGGACGTCCTCGCGGAGCGTTACGGCCTCGTCCTCGTCGCGCGCGCGCACCTTGTAGGTCCCGAACTTGTAGATGCTCTGCGGCGTGAGCCCGAGGTGGCCCATGACCGGGATGCCCGCGTCGATGATCCGGCGCACCGAGCCCACGACCGCCGCCCCGCCCTCGAGCTTGACCGCGTGCGCGCCCGTCTCCTTCATCACGCGGATGGCCGAGCGGAGCGCCTCGCGGCTCGACCCCTGGTAGGACCCGAACGGGAGGTCGACGACCACGAGCGCCCGCTGGACGCCGCGCACCACGCACTGGGCGTGGTAGATCATGTGGTCGAGCGTGATCGGGAGCGTCGTCTCGTGGCCCGCCATCACGTTCGACGCCGAGTCGCCCACGAGGAGCACGTCGACGCCCGCCGCGTCCAGGAGCCGGGCGCTCGTGTAGTCGTACGCCGTCAGCATGGCGACGGGCGTGCCCTCGGCGCGCATCTCCTGGAGCGTCTGCGTCGTCACGCGGCGGACTTCAGCGGCGGTGCCGACGGGGACGGTCTGGGTGCTCATAGTGGGGCGCGGGCGGGGTGGGCGAAAGGGTCCCGAGGATACGGCCGCCCCGCCCCGCCCGGAAGTCAGCAGAGCCCCCGCCCCGCCCATGCCCGCCGGTGGCGCGGGCGGGGCGGACACAAAAAAGGCGCCGCCCCCGAGGGAGCGGCGCCCGAGGCCAGAGGGCGGGGCGGCTAGCGACCGCCCGGGGCCTGCCCGCCCGGGACCTGCTGCCCGTCGACGGCGCCCGGCGTGGTCGGCTGGGCCTGCTGCTGGCGCGTGAGCGGCTCCGACTCCGGATCGACTCCGAGCCGCTCCATCACGGCCACGGTCAGGTCCTCGACGCGCGGGCTCCGGTAGAGGAAGACCGGCGCGTTGTTGGCGACCGTCGGGAGCACGAGGTCGAAGTTCTGGGCCTCGGCCTCGGCCGTGATCGCCTCGTCGACCTGCGTGAGCACGGGCTGGAGCAGACGAGCCTCGACGTAGCTGAGGTACTGGAGGCCCTCGGCCTCGGCCCGCTCGATCGAGCCCTGGAGCTGGGCCAGCTCCACCTGCCGCTCGCGGCGGGCGTCGTCGGTGGCGACGGCGCTCTGGGCGAACGTCTCGTAGTCGGCCACCTTCGTCTGGAGCTCCTGGCCGAGCGAGTCCTGGACAAACCGGACGCGCTGGCCGACGGCCTGCTGCTGCTGCTGGAGCTGGGTTTGGACGTCGGCGAACGCCGGCATCCGGATCACGATCTGGTCGGTGTCGACGTAGCCGACCTTGAACGCCTGAGCGGCGGCTGGCGGCGCGAACGCGCCGAGCGCGAGCACGGCGGCGAGGAGGGAAACGGTGCGGGTCATCGGGGTCATGGGGGGAGAGACAGTCCGGGGGGGAAGAAGCCGCTAGCGGCCGGGCGAGCCGACGCCCACGCCGAGCTCGTCGAGGACGCGGTCGGTGAGGTCGTTGGCGGGTGCGGCGAACAGGAAGAGGTAGTCGCCGTCGCGGTCGAACACGTAGTCGTAGCCGCCCTCGCTCGCGACGGCCTCGACGGCGGCCAGGAGCCGTTCTTGGGCGGGGCGGAGAAGCTGCTGTTGCTCGCGGAACAGCTCGCCCTCGGGGCCGAAGTACCGACGGCGGAGGGCGTCGACGGCTTGGCGGCGGTCGGCGAGCGCGGCCAGCGCGCGCTCACGCTCCTCGTCGGTGTAGAGGATCTCGCGGGCGGTAAACTCGGCGGCGGCCTCGTCGGCCTCGCGGGCCGACGCGTCGACCTCGGCCTGGTACCGCTCGCCGAGCCGGTCGACTTCCTGCTGGGCCGACTGGAATTCGGGCATCTGCTCCAAAATCACGGCCGAGTCGACGTGGCCCACCCTCTGCTGCGCGGCGGCGGCCGGCGCGAGCGCGAGGAGGACGAGCCCTACGAGCGGGATCTTCGGCATAGCGGGCGGGGCGGCCGGGCCTAGCGGCCGCCGAGCGAGAACTGGAACAGCCACTGTGGCTCGCGCAGCTGCCGCACGCCGTCTTCGATCTCGAAGACCGGGTCGATCTGGTAGCCGTAGCTGATGTCGACGGCCCCAACGATGGGGAGGAACAGCTTGGCCCCGACGCCGACCGAGCGGTACAGCTCCGACGGGTCGAAGTCGCTGAACCCGGCGTAGGTGTTGGCCGCGTCGGCGAAGAGGTACGGGGCGGCCGAAAGCTGGGGCGTCTGGAGCAGGAGGTACGAGAGCTCGGCCTCGTACTTGGTCAGGATCTGGCCGCCGACGGCGACCCCGTCGCGGTACGGGGTGATGGACTCGGCCGGGTAGCCGCGCAGGAACACGAGGTCGCGGCCGATCCCCTGCCCCACGCCGTTGGCCGAGCTGGCCTCCAGGAGCGTCCCGCCGACGAGGTAGCGCTGGAACCGGACGGGGTCGCCGGTGAGCGACCCGATGTAGCCGGCCCGGGTGGCCACGCTGGCCGAGAGCTTGCCCGCGACCGGGGTGTAGAAGGCGGCGTCGAAGTCCGTCTTGTGGTACTGGATCGACTCGCCGATGGGCGGGGCCACGGTAAAGCTCAGGTTGAGCGACGAGCCGGCGCGCGGGAAGGTCGGGTTGTCGAGCGCGTTGCGCGAGAGCGTCTGCGTCAGCGTGACCTCCTGGCTGAACCCCTCCGGGAGCCGCGTCCGCGTGCCCTCGCCGACGTCGTAGAGCCGGTAGCCGATCGACGTCCCCGTCTGGAAGTAGTCGTCGGGCCACTTCAGGCGCTGCCGGTAGAACACGTTGGCGCTGGCGAGGCCGAGGTCGTAGGTGGCGAAGTTGGAGTTGGAGTAGCTGAGCGAGAACCCGATGGGCGTGGGCCGGCCGCGGAACCACGGCTCGGTAAACGAGACCGAGTACCGCTGCGACCGCGTCCCGTAGGTCTGGACCTGGAGCGAGAGCTGCTGGCCGTCGCCGGTCGGGAGCCCGCCCTTGAACCCCTGGAGCAGGTTCTGGAGGCTGAAGTTGGTGAACGTGACGCGGGCCGTGAGGATGAGCCCGAGGTTGGCCCCGCCGTAGCCGCCGGAGAGCTCGAGCTGGTCCGACGACGTCTCCGAGAGGTTGTAGACGAGGTCGATCGTCCGGTCCTCGTCGTCGATCGCCGTCTCCGGCCCCTGGCCGAACGAGGCGGGGTCGAAGTAGTTGAGCGTCGAGAGCTCGCGGATGGACCGCTCGATGGCCTGGCGGCTGTAGGGCTGGCCCGGGACCGTCCGGATCTCGCGGCGGATGACGTGCTCCTTGGTCCGCGTGTTGCCGGCGATGCGGACGTCGCCGAACTCGTAGACCTCGCCCTCGAACACCTCGAACGCGAGGTCGAGCGAGTCGCCGGGCGCGACGGTGACCTCGGGCTGGACGTTGAACCGGAGGTAGCCGCGGTCGGCGTAGAGGCTCGAGACGTCGGTGTGGTCGGGGGCGTAGTACAGGTTGCGCTCGAGGAGCGTGCCGTTGTACGTGTCGCCGCGCTCGATGCCCAGGGCCAGCCGGAGCTGGTCGTCGGTGAACACGGTGTTCCCCTCGAAGGTCACGTCGCGGACGGCGTACTGCGGCCCCTCCTCGACCTCGACCTGAACGACAAGGTCGCGCGTGCCGTCCTCCGTCGGCTCAAAGAACACCGAGTCGCGGACGACGCGGGCGCCGTAGTAGCCGCGGTCGTTGTAGAAGCGGACGAGGCTGGCGAGGTCCTCCTCGAACGCGTCCTCGTCGAACGTCTCACGCTTCCAGAACCGCCACCACCGCTTTTCGGGCGTGTTCGCGAGCTGCTTGCGGAGCGTGCCGTCGGAGAACACGTCGTTCCCCTGGAACCGGATCGACGCGACCGCCACGCGCTCGCCCTTGTCCACGTTGTACGTGAGGGCCACGCGGCCGTCGGTGTCAGTCCGCTGCTGGACGTCGACCGTCGCGAGGCGGAACCCCTTGTTGCGGAGGTAGGACTCGATCTCCATCCGCCCCCGCTCGACGTCGGCGGGGCGGACGCTGCGGCCCCGGAGGAGCGGGATGGCGTCGGCGAGGTCGTCGCGCTCGCCGGACTTGACGCCCTCGATCGTGAACGACCCGAGCCGCGGCTGCTCGACGACGGAGACCGTGAGCGCGACCGCCCCGCCCTCGGCCTCGCCGGCCTCGACGGAGGCGTCGGAAAAGTTGCCGCGGGCGTAGAGGTTGCGGACGGCCTCGGCGAAGGCGGGGTCCCACGGGAGCTGGACGCGCATGCCCGGGCGGAGCCCGCTGACCTGGCGCGCGAGCGACTCGCTGTTCGCGTCGGCGGCCCCCTCGATGGTCACCTCGGTCACCTCGTAGGTCTGAGGCGCGGCCGAGGCCGGAGGAGCCGGGGTCTGGGCGCTCGCGGCGGGCGCCCCGAGGGCGGCGGCGAGGGCCGCCAGGCCGGCAAAGCGGGCGAGGAACGTGGTCGCGGTCGGACGGGGCATGCGGTCGAGCAGAGCGCGTGGGGCGGACCCGAGGGGCGGGCGTCGGAAGATATCGGGGCGTCCCCGAGGGACCGGCGCAGAGGCAGCGAAGACGGCGCTCTGGAGCGGCCCGGGTCGAACGGCACCTCCAATCCTTTATTGCAGCTGGGGACGCCGAGATGCCCCACCCCGCCCCCGAAAGCGGCGAGCGGCGAGCGGCGAGCGGCGAGCGGCGAGCGGCGAGCGGAAGATGCCCCACCCCGCCCTCGCAGCTCGCGGGCGGGGCGGCCGCTCAGCCAGAGCAAAGCACAGAGGTACAGGGTACTCGGTACGAGGTACGCGCGCTGAGGCTCAGATCGGGCCGTACCCGGTACCCCGTACCCACCCGAAGGGTGCTCTAGTTGCCGAGGGCGGGGCGGCGCCCGCGATCCGCCCGTGCGGCGAGGGCGGGGCGGACATAGGACGGACATGATGACACGAGGGCGGCGACGCGGCAGCGTAGGCTGTCCCTCCACCTACGCCCCTCTCCTCATGGACACCCTCTTAACGCCAGACCAACTCCTCGACCACTGGCTCGGCCACCGCCGCCTCACACGGCGCACGATCGAGGCGTTCCCGAGCGACGACGCGTTCACCTCGTTCTCGGTCGGCGAGATGCGGCCGTTTGCCGGCCTCGTGGGCGAGCTCCTCTCGATGTCGGTCCCCACCCTCACGGGCGTCGTCTCGGGGGAGTGGCCGATGGAGCAGGCCACCCCGCCCGCGACCCGCGAGCGCGCGCTGGCGCGGTGGGACGCCGACACGGAGCGGATCGAGGAGCTGTGGCCGCAGATCCCCGACGGCCGGTTCCAGGAGGTCGACACGGCGTTCGGGCAGTGGACGATGCCGGTGTGGGAGCTCCTGTTCTACGTCGTCGACAACGAGGTCCACCACCGCGGCCAGGCGTACGTCTTCCTCCGTGCCCTCGGCGTGGAGCCCCCCGCGTTCCCGGACCGGGCCTGACCGGCCCCTCCCCCACCCCGCCCCGCGTCTCGTGGGCGGGGTGGCCGGGCGGGGCGGGCTAGCCCTCGCGCACGCCGCCGAACCGGCGGTCGCGGTCCTGGTAGCTCCGCACGGCGTCGTAGAGCGCGTCGCGGCGGAAGGCCGGCCACGGCCGCTCGGTCACGTAGAGCTCGGCGTAGGCGATCTGCCAGAGGAGGAAGTTCGACACCCGGAACTCGCCGGCCGTGCGCACGAGGAGGTCGGGGTCGGGCAGGCCGCGCGTGGCGAGGTGGGCCTCGACGGTCTCCTCGGTCACCGCGGCCGGGTCGAGCCGCCCCGCCGCGGCCTCCTCGGCGATCTGGCGGGCGGCCCGGGCGATCTCCCACCGCGCCCCGTAGCTGAGGGCGAGCGTGAGCGTCATGCGCTCGTTGGCGGCCGTGAGCTCGCACGCCTCGCGGAGCTCGCGCTGGCCCCGATCGGGGAGCCGCCCGAGGTCGCCGATGGCGTGGAGGCGGATGCCGTTCTCGTGGAGCTTTTCGGCCTCCTTGCGGACCGTCCGCACGAGGAGCTCCATGAGGGCCGAGACCTCGGCGGCCGGGCGGCCCCAGTTCTCGGTCGAGAAGGTGTAGAGCGTGAGGTAGCCCACGCCGATCTGGGCCGCCGCCTCGGTCACGTCGCGGACCGAGACCACGCCCTCGCGGTGGCCCGTCACGCGGCGCTTGCCCTGGGCCTTGGCCCACCGCCCGTTCCCGTCCATGATGCACGCGACGTGCGCGGGGATCGGGCCGCGCGCCTGGAGCGCGGCCTGCGCGGCGCGGTCGGACTCGGTCTGCGTGACGCCGGTGAGGGCGACGGCGGGCGGGGCGGTGTCCATGCGGCAAGGTACCGCCCCGCCCGGGCGGGGCGGAGGGATGGGCAATGAGGGATGGGGCAAGAGGTCGTCCTGTTCAACCGCCCCGCCCAGCGGACGCCGCCCCGGCCCTAGCAAAGCGCTGGGCGGGGTGGCCGGTCTCACGCCGCCCCGCCCAGCGCGGGCCGCGCCTCTCCCCTCTTCTGAAGATTCCCGGGCGGGGCGGTAGAGGTCGCGGAGCCACCGTGCCCAGCGCGACGCCTCTTCTCCTCCTCCCCGCCTTTTCCCCCCCGCCTCCCGCACCCGAGGGCGGGGCGGCTCCGACGGCGCCACCCCGCCCCTCTGCCCGTTCCCAGTTCCTATTCCCCAGTTCCCGGCGAGCCCGGCGAGCCCCGCGAGCCCTACCCGAACCAGCGGACGGCGTCGTTGAAGATGACGAACACCATGAGCGCCAGGATCAGCGCCACGCCCACCTGCTGGACCACCATGCGCACCTTGAGCGACGGCTCGCGCCGCGCGACGGCCTCGTAAGCCAGGAACACGAGGTGGCCGCCGTCGAGCGCCGGGATCGGGAGCACGTTGAACACGGCGAGCGCGATCGAGAGGTAGGCCACGAACTCCCAGAACGACCGGAGCCCGCGGTCGGCGGCCTCCTTCGACTGCTTGGCGATGATGAGCGGGCCGCCCACGTTCTCGCGCACGCTCTCGCGGCCCGTCACCAGCTTGCCGATGAACGCAAATGTGGCGCCCGTGATCGACGCCGTCCGCTCGACGCCCGAGGCGAGCGCCGTGCCCGCGCCGACCCGGTCGACGCGCTGGCCGAGCGCGGTGATGTCCTGCTGGATCCCCAGCACGTAGCGGTCGCCCGAGCGCCGCGGCGCGACGGTTGCCTCGTAGACCGTGGCCGCTCCGCGGTGCTGGACCACGCGGGCGCCCCCGGCGGCCTCCGCCCCGCCCTCCTCCAGCGAGTCCGGCCGCGCCCAGCGGACCGCGAGCGGGCGGCCGTCCGACGCCAGGATGCGGTCGGTGAGCCGGCCCCACGAGTCGACGGGCTCGCCGTCGACGGCCAGGATGCGGTCGCCGGCCTGGAGCCCGGCCTGGGCGGCGGCCGAGCCCGGGGCCGTCCCCGCGAGGACGGTCGGGAGCTGGATGTCGGCGCCGAAGATGCCGCCCAGCGAGACGGGCTCGCCGGCCTCCTCGACCTCCCGCTGCCGGCGCGAAAACCGCGTGAGGAGGTCGTCTGGCCCGTCCAGCTCCACCTCCTCCCCGCCCCGCTCGACCGTCAGGCGGAACGGGTCGGCCGAGAGCGCGCCCGGCGTGAACACCTCCTCGAAACGCTCAACGCGTTCGCCGTTGACGGCCACGATCCGGTCGCCCGTCTCCAGACCGAGGTCCGACGCGATCGAGCCGTCGGTGACCTCGAGGCGGATGTTCTCGAGCGGCGTGTAGGAGACGCCGTAGGCGAAGGCGAGCGCCGCGTAGAGGAGCGAGGCCAGGATGAGGTTGAAGACCACGCCGGCCGAGATCACGACCATCCGCTGCCACACGGGCTTGGCGCGGAACTCGTCCGGCGCCGGCTCGCTCTCCAGCCCCTCGGCGTCGAGGCTCTCGTCGACCATCCCGGCGATCTTCACGTAGCCCCCGAGCGGGACCGCCCCCAGCCGGTACCGCGTGGCGCCGACCTGCTTGTCGACGATGTTAGGCGGGAAGCCGATCGAGAACGCGTCGACCCGCATCTTAAAGAGGCGGGCGGCCAGGAAGTGGCCGAGTTCGTGGATCGTGACCAGGATGCCGAGCGCGACGGCGACCCAGAGGAAGTACGAGAGCGAGTTGAGGATCGCGTCCATAAAGAAAGGTCGGCTCGGGGGGAGCGCTGGCCCCGGGCGCCCAGGAGCGGGGTGGGGCGGTCAGTCGGGGGGCGGTCCACCCCGCCCGCGCGGGCGGGGTGGTGCGGGGCGGCTAGGCCGGCTGGAGGGACCGGGCGGCCTCGGCGGCGAGCCGCCGGGCCTCGGCGTCAACGGCGCGGAGGGCGCCGAGCGTGCCCGCCCCGCCGGCGGCGTCGGCCGCCCGCATGCCGGCCTCGACGAGCCGCGGGACGTCGGTAAAGCGGACGGCGCCGTCGAGGAAGCGGGCGACGGCCACCTCGTTGGCCGCGTTGAGCGCGGCCGGCGCCGCCCCGCCCGCGCGCAGCGCGTCGTAGGCGAGCGTGAGGCACGGGAAGCGCTCGGGGTCCGGCGCCACGAAGTCGAGCGGGCCGGCGGCCGGCCAGTCCAGCCGCTCGTGCGGCGCCGGCCACCGCTCGGGGTAGGACAGCGCGACCTGGATGGGCACCTTCATGTCGGGCACGCCCAGCTGCGCCTTCGACGAGCCGTCGACGAACTCGACGACCGAGTGGACGACCGACTGCGGGTGGACGACCACGCCGATCCGCTCGGGCTCGACGCCGAACAGCCAGTGCGCCTCGATCACCTCGAGGCCCTTGTTCATCATCGTCGCCGAGTCGACCGTGACCTTGGCGCCCATCGACCAGTTCGGGTGTCGGAGCGCCTCGGCCGGCGTGATGGCGTCGAACGTGCGGGCGGGGCGGTCGCGGAACGGGCCGCCCGACGCCGTGAGCAGCAGGCGCTCGACCGAGGCCGGGTCCTCGCCCACGAGGCACTGGAAGAGGGCCGAGTGCTCGGAATCGACCGGGACCACGACCGCCCCGCTCTCGGCGCAGGCGGCGGCCACGAGCGCGCCGCCGACGACGAGCGACTCCTTGTTGGCCAGCGCGACGCGGGCGCCGGCGCGGGCCGCGGCCAGCGTCGACGCCAGCCCGGCCACGCCGACGACGGCGGCAACCACGACCTCGGCGTCGGCGGCCAGCGCGGCCACGGCGTCGTCGCCGGCGGCCACCTCGACGCCGGTCCCGGCGAGCGCGTCGCGGAGCGGGACGTACGCGCCCTCGTCGGCGATCACGGCGCGGGCGGGGCGGACGCGCCGGGCCTGCTCGGCGAGCGCCTCCCACCCCGCCCCGGCGGCCAGCGACCGCACGCGGACGCGCTCGGGGAAAAGGGCGGCCACCTCCAGCGTCTGCCGCCCGATCGACCCCGTCGACCCGAGCACGGCGACCTCGCGCGGCGCGCTAGAGGGGCGGGGCGGGGGCGGGCGGAGGTCGGGGAGCATGGGCCGGCACGATCCCGCTCGGGCGGGCGTTGGGAGCGGGGCGGGGAAGATAGCGGGCGGCAGCAGGCGGGGCCGCCCGCGGCCTATGTTCCCGCCGCCCCGCCCCGCCCATGCGCCTCGTCCTCCTCGCCGCCCTCCTCCTCCCCGCCCTCGCGGCGGCGCAGCAGGGCGGGACGGTGATCCTCCGCGACGGCGACCGCGGCGCCGTCGGCGATCAGCAGGCGTACGTGCTGGCCCTCCAGCTCCTGGCCAACGGGCGGACCGGCGAGGCCATCCCGCTCCTCGAAGACCTCGTCGCCGCCGAGCCCGACGCGCTCCCGGCGTGGCTCAAGCTGAAGGAGGCCTACGCCACGGCCCGCCGCTTCGACGACGTGCTCGCCCTCGTCGACGGCCGGATCGCGCGCGTCGGGCCGGCGCCGGACCTCCTCGCCGCGCGCGGAGCGTCGCTCTACCGGGCGGGGCGGGGCGGCGAGGCCGAGGCCGCGTGGCAGAGCGCGCTCGCCGCGGCCCCGGACGAGGCGCAGACGTACCGGACCGTCGCCTCGGCGCTCGCTGACCTGCGGCTGTTCGTGCGCGCCGCCGAGGTCCTCGACGCCGGCCGCGAGGCGCTGGGCGACGACGACCTGTTCCGCCTGGAGCGCGCCCACCTCTACGGGCTCGGGCTGGACTACGCGGCCGCCGCCGACCTCTACCTGGACCTCCTGGCCGACGAGCCCGAGTACGCGCCGGCCGTCCGCTCGCGGCTCACGCGGCTGCTCGACGGCGACGGGGCGCCGGCCGTGTTCGCCGCGGCCGTCGACGCGGCCATCGCGCGCGACCCGCTCAACCGGGCCTACCGCGAGCTGGCCTCGTGGCTCGCGCTGGAGCGGGGCGACTACGACGCGGCGCTCGACGCCGTCCGCGCCCTCGACCGGCTGGAGGGCGAGGAGGGCCGGACGCTCGTTGCTTTCGCCGAGCAGGCCGAGGCCGCCGGCGCGGGACCCGCGGCCGGCGCCGCGCTCGACGAGGCGCTCCGCCGCTACCCGAACGGCCCGGTCGCCGCCGACGCGCTCCTCGCGCGCGCCCGCCGCTGGGACGCCGACGCCCGCGATGTGCCCCGCTCCGACGGCGCCGCCCCGACGCCCGCCGCCGACTCGGCGCGCGCCGCCTACGCCCAGTTCCTCGACCGCCACCCCGCCCGGCCCGACGCGCCGGCCGCGGCGCTCGCCCTGGCCAACCTGCTGCGCGACCGCTTCCGCGACTACGAGGGCGCCGAGGCCCGGCTTGCCGTCGCCGCCCGATCGCGCGACGAGGCCGTGGCGTCCGCCGCCCGGCTCGCGTTGGGCGAGGTGGCCGTCCGCCGCGGCGACCTCGACGCCGCGCGCGCCCGGTTCTCGGACGTCGACGAGGGCGTCCGCGTCGGGCCGGTGGCCGAGCAGGCGCGGTACGAGCTGGCGCTCATCGACTTCTACGAGGGCTTGGTGTTCTCAGCGCTCGCGCGCGTCGAGGCGCTCGACGAGAACACGGCGGCCGACGCCTCCAACGACGCCATCGCGCTGCGCGTGACGCTGGGCGAGACGCTCAACCAGGACGAGCCGCCCGAGGCCGACCTCGCCCGGCTCCGCACCTACGCCCGCGCCGCGCTCGCCTTCCGCCGCGGCCTCGCCGACGAGGCGCTCGCCACACTCGACTCGCTCGACGCCTCCGCCCCGCCCTCGTCGCCCGGCGCCGACGTCCTGGGCGACGAGTCGCTCTACCTCCGCGCGTCCGTCCTCCGCCGGGCGGGGCGGGCCGCCGACGCGGTCGACGCGCTGGACCGGCTGGCCGAGGCCTACCCGCTCTCCTTTTTCCGCGACCGCGCGCTCCGCGTCCAGGCGCAGGCGCTGGAGACCGACCTGGGCGACCGGGGCGGGGCGGCGGCCCGCTGGGAGCGCCTGCTCGAGCTGTTCCCCGGCTCGCTCTACGCGCCCGAGGCGCGCCTCGAACTGCGGCGCCTCCGCGCGGAAACGTGAGCGCGCGGGCGGGGCGAGCGGAAGGTGCCCGCCCCGCCCTCGCGCTTAGCCGGCAGGGCGGGGCGGCCCCTCGCGGGCGGGGCGGTCTCGGTCGCGTGGGAAAGATGTCGGCTCGGCGGCCGTTGTGCCCCCGCCCCGCCCCCGGGTCCACCCCACCCCGCCCATGTCGCGTCTTCTGCTCACCGCCTTCTGCACGCTGCTCACCGGCCTCCTCCCCGCCCGGGCGCAGGACGTGCTCATCCCGATGGACGAGGCGCAGGGCGACCACCTCCGCGCCTACGGCGCTGTCTACTGGGCGCTCGACCACGGCCTCCAGGTCGACTGGCTCCTCAACGTGCGGGGCGGGGCGTTCCTCGCTGAAGCCGCGCCCGAGTTCGAGACCGAGCTCCGCGTACGCGGCGTGTCGTTCGAGGGCGCCAACGGCGCTGCGGTCCTGGCGCAGGCCGAGTCGCCGGCGGCCAACACGTCGGTCGTGCGGCTGGAGAAGGCGCCGAAGATCGCCGTCTACGCGCCCAAGCAGACGCTGCCCTGGGACGACGCCGTGCTCCTCGCGCTCACCTACGCCGAGGTCCCCTACGAGCAGGTCTACGACGACGACATCCTGGCGGGGCGGCTGAGCGAGTTCGACTGGGTCCACCTCCACCACGAGGACTTTACGGGCCAGTACGGGAAGTTCTACGCCTCGTACCGGGGGCAGGCGTGGTATCAACAGCAGCAGCTCGAAGCCGAGGCCGCCGCGCGCGCGCACGGCTTCGCCAAGGTGCCCGAGCTGAAGCTGGCCGTCGCCGAGGCCATCAAGAGCTACGTGGAGGGGGGCGGGTTCCTGTTCGCCATGTGCTCGGGGACCGACACGTTCGACCTGGCCCTGGCCGCGGCCGGGCTCGACATCGTCCCGCCCGAGATCGACGGCGACGGCGTCATGCCCGGGGCCGCCGACGCCCTCGACTTTTCGCGGACGCTGGCCTTCCAGGACTTCCGCCCGATCCTGAACCCGATGGAGTACGAGCACTCGGACCTCGACGCCCCGCCCCCGCCGGCGCTCCGCAACCCGCTCGCCGACTACTTCACGCTCTTCGACTTCTCGGCCGTCTGGGACCCCGTGCCGACCATGCTCACGCAGAACCACGTGGCGTCCGTCCGCGGGTTCATGGGCCAGACGACGGCGTTCCGCGCCGACGCGCTCAAGCCGGGCGTCGTGGTCCTTGCCGAGAGCCCGGCGACCGGCGCCGTCCGCTACCTATACGGGCCGGCGGGCCAGGGCTTTTTCGCCTTCTACGCCGGCCACGACCCCGAGGACTACCAGCACTTCGTGGGCGACCCGCCGACCGACCTCGCGCTCCACAAGACGTCGCCGGGCTACCGGCTCATCCTCAACAACGTGCTGTTCCCGGCGGCCAAAAAGCAGAAGCAGAAGACGTGAGCAGAGGTGAGAATGGAGAATGCGGAATTGAGAAGTAAAGGCGGGGCGGGGTGGTCCGCGGCTGCGCGGCGAGCGACCTTCGCGGGCGGGGTGGGCACCCTTTTTCCATTCTGAACTCTCTACTCTCCACTTTGAAGGGCACCTGCGAGATGACGGAGCTCGTGCTCCCCAACGACACGAACACGCTGGGGAACCTCATGGGCGGCCGGCTCCTCCACCTCATGGACGTGTGCGCGGCGATCGCCGCCAAGCGCCACTCGAACCGGACGGTCGTCACGGCGAGCGTAGACTCGGTCGACTTCCAGAACGCGATCGGGCTGGGCGAGGTCGTGGTGCTCAAGGCGGCGGTGAACCGGGCGTTCACGACGTCCATGGAGGTCGGCGTGAGCGTGTGGGCCGAGGACACGACGACGGGCCAGCGGCGGCGGTCGAACCGGGCGTACTACACGTTCGTGGCCGTCGACCAGAGCGGGCGGCCGATCCCGGTCCGCCCGGTCGAGCCCGAGACCGAGGCCGACCGCGCGCGCTACGCGGCGGCCGGGCGGCGCCGCGAGCTCCGGCTGGTGCTGGCGGGGCGGCTCCCGATGGAGGACGCCGAGTCGCTCCGCGAGCACCTCGCCGAGGTCGCCGCCCCGCCCGAGGCGGGCGGGGCGGAAAGCGGGGGCGGGGCGGGCTCCGAGGGCGGGGCGGTAGCTTAGGGCTCGCCATGCGCCTCCTCCTCCCCGCCCTCGTCCTCTGCCTCGCCGCCCCGCCCGCGGCGGCCCAGCTCGCCGTCGGCGGGCAGGTGGGGACGCCGACCGGGCTCTCGCTGAAGCTGGGGGCGGGGCGGGGCGCCGTGCTCCTCGCCGCCGGGTGGGACCTGGGCGACGCCGTCGAGGTCGAGGGGAATTACCTGCTCCGCGACCGCCAGCGCGTGGGGTCGTCGGGGCGCGTGGGCCTGTTCTACGGGCCGGGCGTGTTCGTCCAGGCGGGGAACGACGACACGGACGCCGGGGTCAGCCTGGCCGCGGGGCTGAGCACGTTTCTGACCCGGGAGCTCGAACTGTACGGGCTCCTCTCGCCCCGCCTCCAGCTGATCGGCGACACCGACGTCGACCTCGGCGGCGGGCTCGGCCTTCGCCTGACCCTATGACCGCCTCCTCCCCGCCCCACCGCCCCGTCCGCGTCCTGATGGCGAAGGTCGGGCTCGACGGCCACGACCGCGGCGCCAAGGTGGTCGCGGCCGCCCTGCGCGACGCCGGCATGGAGGTCGTCTACACCGGACTGCGCAAGACGCCCGAAGTCGTCGTGCGCGCGGCCGAGGAGGAGGACGTCGACGTGGTCGGCGTGTCGATCCTGTCGGGCGCGCACGGGACGGTCCTCCCGCGCCTCCGCGGGCTCCTCGACGCGGCCGAGATGCAGGACGTGCTGCTCGTGGCCGGCGGCACGATCCCCGAGGACGACGCCCGCGACCTCGTCGCGCGCGGCGTGGTCGACCAGGTGTTCACGCCGGGCGCGTCGCTGGCCGACATCGCCCGGTCGCTCTCCGACGCCGTCGTCGCCCGCCGCGGAGACGAGGGATGACGGAGGGATCGGGCACGGAGGGATGAGCGCGTCTCCCCGCCACCCCGCCCGCCCATCCCTCAATCCCCCTTCCCTCCACCCCTCCCCCCGTGCTCCCGCCCCGCATCCTCGTCACCGGCGCGAACGGGCTCGTGGGGCAGGCGCTCGCGCGCGCCGCCGGGCGGTGGCGCGGGGCCGACGTGCTGGCCACCGGCCGCCGCCCCGCCCTCGCGCTGGGCGGCTTCGCCGGCGGGACGGCCGCGCTCGACGTGACCGACGCCGACGCCGTCGAGCGGGCGCTCCAGGACTTCGCGCCGGACGTCGTGCTCCACGCGGCGGGCCTGGCCCAGGTCGAGGCGTGCGAGGCCGACCGCGAGGCGTGCTGGGCGCTCAACGTCGAGGCCACGACCGCGCTCGCCGCCGCGTGCCACCGCCACGGCGCCCGGCTCGTGCTGCCGTCGACCGACTTCGTGTTCGACGGCGAGCGCGGCCCCTACGCCGAGGACGCCCGCCCCGCCCCGCTCACGCACTACGGGCGGACCAAGCTGGCGGCCGAGAACGCGCTGAAGGCCTCGCGCCTGACCCGGTGGGCCGTCGCGCGGACGACGCTCGTGTTCGGGGCGCCCACCGGCCCCGCCCCGCGCCTCGATTTCGTGCGCTGGCTCGTGCGCGAGCTGGGGGCGGGGCGGCCCGTCCGCGTCCCCAGCGACCAGGTGCGGACGCCGACCTACGACGAGGACTTCGCGGACGGCGTGCTCCGCATCGTGCGGTTCGGGAAGAGCGGGACCTTCCACGTCGCCGGCCGCGAGGTGCTCACGACGTACGCGCTCGCGCTGCGCGTGGCCGAGGCGTTCGGCCTCGACGCCGGGCTCGTCTCGCCCACGACGACGACCGCGCTGCACCCGGGCGCGCCGCGCCCGCTGAAGGCCGGGCTCCTCATCCTGCGCGCCGAGACCGAGCTGGGCTACCGCCCGCGCCCGCTCGACGCCGCGCTCGCCGACCTCCGCGGCCGGCTCGGCGTGCCCCGCCCTAGCGCGCGCCGCTAGCCGCCCCGCCCGGGCTCGCGCCGGGGGCGGGGAGGAGCAGGACCTGCGGGCCGCCCGCGAGCGGGTCGGGCTCGACGACGAGGTAGAGGCCGTCGCGGCGGAGCGTCAGGAGGCCGGCGAAAAAGTCCTCCAGTTCCAGCTCGCCCGGGCCGCACCGTCGCCGCGTGCACGCGAGCGGCTCGGCGACTTCCAGCTGGTCGCCGCTCACGGCATACGTCCCGTTGCACACGTTGCACGACGAGACGCTGAGGCTGCCGCTGGACCCGAACGTGACCTGGCCCTCGCCGCGGAGCACCTCGCCGTTGCCGGTCACGACGCGCTCGACGGTCCACGTCGAACCAGGGACGTCCGCTTCGAGGCCGGTGGGCGTGCTGCCGCACCCGAGCGCGACGAGGGGCAGGGCGAGGCAGAGGGCGAGCGTGGGGCGCACGGGTTCCAGCGGGCGGGGTGGCCGAAGCTACGGCCGGCCCCACGGGCGGGGCGGTCGTTGGAGAGGGGGCGAAGCCTGAGCACGGGGGCGGGGCGGACCGGCGGGGCTCGCTAGCTTGGCCGCCCCGCCCCCGTGCTCTTTTCGCCCGCCCCGCCCCCGGGCTCCGCCCATGCTCGACCTCGACCTGATCCGCGACGACCCCGACCGCGTCCGCGCCTCGATGGAGGCCAAGCGGATCGGCGACCCCGGCGCCGTCGACCGGGCGCTCGACACGGACCGCGAGCGGCGCGAGGCGGTGACGGCGCTCCAGGCGCTCCGCGAGGAGCAGGGGGCGATGGGCCACCAGATCGGGCCGCTGATGAAGAGCGGGAAGCGCGACGAGGCCGCCCCGCTCATCGAACGCTCGAACGAGATCAAGCAAGACGTTAAGGCGCAGGAAGAAGCGGTCCGCGACCTCGACCAATGCCTGAGGTCGCTGCTCCTGGAGATCCCCAACGTGATCCACGAGAGCGTCCCGGTGGGCGGGGAGGACGCGAACGAGGTGGCGGCGGAGTGGGGCGAGCGGCCTCAGTTCGACTTCGAGCCGCTCCCCCACTGGGAGCTTGCGGAGAAGCACGGGCTCATCGACTTCGAGCGCGGGGCCAAGGTGAGCGGGGCGGGCTTCCCGTTCTACGTCGGCCAGGGCGCCCGCCTCCAGCGCGCCCTCATCGCCCTGTTCCTGGACCTCGCGGTCGACGAGGGCTACACCGAAGTTGAGGCGCCGATCCTCGTGAACGAGGCGAGCGGGGTGGGGACAGGCCAGCTGCCGGACAAGGAGGGGCAGATGTACGAGGTGCCGGCCGACGGGCTCTATCTCGTCCCCACGGCCGAGGTGCCGCTGACCAACTTCCACCGCGACGAAGTCCTCGACGGCGCGGCGCTCCCGCTCCTCTACACCGGCTACACGCCGTGCTTCCGCCGCGAGGCCGGCTCCTACGGGAAGGACGTGCGCGGGCTCAACCGGCTCCACCAGTTCGACAAGGTCGAGCTCGTCCGGTTCGTGCGGCCGGACGAGAGCTACCGGCACCTCGAAATGCTCCGCGAGGACGCCGAGCGGGCCGTCCGCGCCCTCGAACTCCCGTACCGTCGGCTCGTGCTCGCGTCCGGCGACCTGGGCGTGACGCAGGCCAAGACGTACGACCTCGAGGTGTGGAGCGCCGGCCAGGACCGCTGGCTCGAAGTCTCGTCGGTCTCGAACTTCGAGTCGTTCCAGGCGCGGCGCGCGAACGTCCGCTACCGGCCAGAGCCCGGGGCCAAGCCCGAGTTTGTCCACACGCTGAACGGGAGCGCGCTCGCGCTGCCGCGCATCGTGGCGGCCCTCCTGGAGAACGGCCAGCAGGCGGACAGGTCGGTCGTCCTCCCCGCCCGCCTGGCCGAGTACGCCGGGTTTGACCGGATCGGGTAGCTCCGCCCCGCTCGCGCGGGCGGGGTGGATGGGCGGGGCGGTAGAACCGGGCGGGGCGGCAGTCGGTAGGCGCCTCTCCCCTCCCCGCCCGCCCCGCCCGTGAGCCCGTTCGTCCGCCTCCAGCACGCGATCCCCCAGCATTTTCTGTCCCGCGCCATCGGTCGGCTCGCGGCGTCCGAGGTGCCGTGGCTGAGCGCCCCGCTCGTTCACCTGTTCGCGAAGGCGTACGCCGTCAACATGGCCGAGTCCGAGCGGCCGGGGCTCCGCGACTACCGCTCGTTCAACGACTTTTTTACGCGCTCGCTCGCGCCGGGCGCCCGGCCGGTCGACCCGGACCCGAGCGCGGTTGTGTCGCCGGCCGACGGGGTCGTGAGCCAGTCCGGTGTCGTTGAGCGGGGCGAGCTGATCCAGGCGAAAGGCGTCCGCTACTCGCTCGGCGGCCTGGCCGATGTGTGCGCAGGGCCGGAGTACGAGGGCGGGGCGTTCGCCACCGTCTACCTCTCGCCGAAGGACTACCACCGGGTCCACCTGCCCGTGGCGGGGCGGCTCGTGCGGACGGTCGCGATTCCGGGAAAGCTGTTCTCGGTCAACGCCTCGACCGAGGGCGAGGTCGAGGGACTGTTCGCAATCAACGAGCGGCTGGTGTGCGAGTTCGAGACGGCGTTCGGCAAGATGCTGGTCGTCCTCGTGGGCGCGCTCATCGTGGCCAGCATCGAGACCGTGTGGGACGGCCCGCGCTCGCCCTACAAGACGAAGCAGGTCGTCGAGCACGACCGGGCGTTCGAGACGGGCGACGAGATCGGCCGGTTTTTGCTCGGCAGCTCGGTCGTGCTCGCGTTCGAGCGGGGCGGGGTGACGCTCGACCCGTCGCTCGTGGCCGGCGCCGAGGTGCGGATGGGCGCGCGGATCGGGGAGGGCGCCTAGCCCGCCCCGCCCTCGCCGAGCGGAATGCTCGTCCCGCCCCGCCCACAGAGTCGCCCGGGCGGGGCGGCGCGTCGGCTGCGGACGTGGCAAGCCGTGTCCCACCGAGCGCCGACACCGCCCCGCCCTCGCCGGGCGGGGTGGCTCAGGACGCCTCGCGCTCGCGGAACCAGGCGACCGTCTGCTCCAGCCCGTCGCCCACCCTCACCGTCGGCTCCCAGCCGAGCACCTCGCGCGAGTGCGACACGTCGAGGACGCTCCGCTGCTGCTCGCCCGGCTTGGCCGGCCCGTGCTGCTCGGCCGCGCCCGCGCCCGTGTGGCGGTTGATGTGGCCGAACAGCTCGTTCACGTCCGTCTCGACGCCCGTCCCCACGTTGAACACGCCCGAGCCGTCGAGGGCGAGGCCGGCGACGAACGCGCGGACCACGTCGCCCACGAACACGTAGTCGCGCGTCTGCGTGCCCGGTCCGTTGATGGTCACGCCCTCGCCGCGGAGGAGCCGCTGGCTGAAGATGGCGACCACGCCGGCCTCGCCGTGCGGGTTCTGGCGCGGGCCGTAGACGTTGCCGAAGCGGAGCGCCGCGTAGGGGAGCCCGTACGTCTGCTCGTAGAACCGGAGGTAGTGCTCGCTCACGAGCTTCGTGATCCCGTACGGCGACATCGGCCGCGTCGGGTGGCTTTCCGGTTGTGGGCCGCCGCCGTTGACGTCGGGGTCCGGCTCGCCGTAGATCGCCCCGCCCGTGGACGCGAACGCCACTTTTTGCAGGCCGTTCTGGCGCCCGGCCTCCAGGAGGTTCAAGAACCCGAGCACGTTGACGTCGGCGTCGAAGACCGGGTCGGCCACGGACCGGCGGACGTCCATCTGAGCCGCGAGGTGGCAGAGGGCGTCGAACCGCTCGCGCTCGAACAGCGCCGGCACCTCGTCCGAGCGGACGTCGAGCTCGTGGAAGGTGGCCGCGTCCGGCACGTTCTCCACCACCCCGCCCGAGAGGTCGTCGAGGACGTGGACCCTGCAGCCCTCCTCCACGAGCCGGTCGGCGACGTGGGAGCCGATAAAGCCGGCGCCGCCGGTGACGAGGACTTTCTTACCTGCGAACGAGAAGGCCATGCGGGGGCGGGGTGGTGCGTGAGGGCGGACCTAGAGGGCAAACACAGAGGGCGGGGCGGTGCCGGGGCGCGTGGCCGCCCTGTGGCTCCACCCCGCCCCTTGGGTCCGCCCCAAGTTACCGGGCCTCGGCGCTCGGGAGGAGGGCGACCGTGCTGAGGCGGCCCGGCGCGAACAGGTCCTCGGCGAGCGCGCGGACGTCCTCGGCCGTCACCGCCTCGATCTCGGCGACGACCTCCTCGACCGGGACCTCGCGGCCGTGGACGAGCTCGACCCGCCCCGCCCGCTGCATCCGGTTGGAGAGGCTCTCCAGGCCGAGCACGATCGAGCCCTTCAGCTGGTGCTTGGCCCGCGTCAGCATGCGGTCGCTGACCGGGCTCTCAGCGAGCTTGTTCAGCTCGCGCTCGATAAGGACGCGCGAGCGGTCGACGCGGCTGGCGTCGGTCCCGATGTAGACGCCGACGTCGCCGGAGTCCGTCTGCACGTTGACGAACGAGTACACCGAATAACACCACCCGTACTTTTCGCGGATGTTCTGGTTGAGCCGGCTCGACATGCCGCCGCCGAGGATCGTGTTGAGCACCGACAGCACGGTCCGCCGCGGGTCCTGGGCGCCCAGCGAGCGCGTGCCCAGGACGAGGTGGGCCTGCTGGACCGGCCGCTCGATCGTCACCTCGGCCGGCGCGTAGCCGTCCGCCGGCTCGCGGCTAGAGGGGCGGGGCGCCCGCTCGAAGCCGTCGAGCAGCCGCTCGACGTGACGGACCACGTCGCGGTGCCGCGCCCGCCCCGCCACGGACACCACGAGCCGGTTGGGCACGTAGTGCTGGCCGATGTAGCCCTCGAGGTCGGCCTGCGAAAAGGAGCGGACGGTCTCGGGCGTCCCGATGACCGGCCGGCCGAGCGGGTGGTCGGGGTAGAGGACGGCCTCGTAGTGGTCGAAGACGTGGTCCTCGGGGGCGTCCTCGTACATCTTGATCTCCTCGACCACGACGTCCTTCTCCTTCTCGATCTCGCGCGGCGGCAGCGTGGGCTCCGTCACCAAGTCGACGACCGTTTCGAGCGCGCGCCCCAGGTGCTCGTCCAGGCCGCGGGCGTAGAAGCACGTGTGCTCCTTCGTGGTGAAGGCGTTGAGGTAGCCGCCGACCGACTCCATCCGCTGGTTGATCAGGTACCCGCGGCGCCGCCGCGTGCCCTTGAACACCATGTGTTCGATAAAGTGCGTGATGCCGCCCTGTGCGGGCCGCTCGTCGCGGCTCCCGGCGTCAACCCACGCCCCGACGGCGACGGAGTGGACGGACGGGACGCTCTCGGTGAGGACGCGGACGCCGTTGTCGAGGACGGTCCGCTGGAATCCTGGCGTGATCTCGGGCATGCAGTCTGGTTTTTCCCGCCCGATGCGCGGGCGGGGCGGCCGGTTCCACCCCGCCCCGGCTTTCGCGCGGTCTACTGCCCCGCCCCGCCCCGCTCGCCGGCGAGGGCGGCGCGCGCGCGCTCCAGGCCGTCGACGGCCTGCCGGCGGTTCGGCGCGCGGTCGAGGGCGCCCTCGAAGGCGGCGACGGCCTCGTCGTAGCGGCCGAGGTCGAGGAGCGTGAGCCCGAGCGCCTCGTGCCCCATCACGACGGGCGACGGCGGGCCGAACGTGAGCGGGGCGGCGGCCTCGACCTCTGAAGCCTCGCGGAGCAGGGCCATCGCGGCCTCGTCGTCGCCCTCGGCGCGGCGGAGCGACGCCTCGATCTGGAGCGCGGCCACGCGGTCGGTCCAGCGGGCGCCCGGCTCGTCGGCGAACGCGGCGATCGCCTCGTGCGCCTTCCGCGCGGTGCCGGGCTCGGCGTACCGCGTCGCCAGGAGGCCCGCGACGAAGGCGTCGTAGACGTTGTCGAACTCGAAGGACTTGTCGCCGACGATGAGGTTCGGGTCGCCGCCCTCCAGCGCTTCCAGCGCGCGCATCCGGGCCAGGTGAGCGAGGGCCGTCTCGTCGGGGTCGTCGCCGCCGAGCGCCACGGCGTGGTCGTAGAGGCCGCGGGCGAGGGCGGCGTCGCCGAGTTGGGTCGCGGCGTAGTGCCACCACCAGAGGGCGTGCCAGCCGTGGCCGCCCAGCGCCTGCCCCTTGCGGTCGGTGTTCGCCTTGGCCGCCTCGAAGCTCCGGCGGTTCATCTCGGCCGTCTCCTCCCACATCCCCAGCGCGAGGGTTATGTGGCTCGGCATGTGGAGCGCGTGGCTCGCCGCCGGCGCCACGTCGGCGTAGACGCGGGCGGGGCGGAGCCCGAGCGGGGCGTGGACGGGGTCGTCGTAGGCGTGGATGAGGTAGTGGGCCGCGCCCGGGTGCCGGGGCCGGGCCGCAAACACCTCCTCGGCGACGGCGGCGGCCTCCATGTAGGTCGCGACGTCGCGGCCTTCGTGGGCCGTTCCGAGAAGGGCGAGCGCGTAGAACGCCTGGGCGTCGAGGTCGTCGGGGAAGCGCGCGGCGAGGTCGCGCATGGCGAGCGCGTAGGCGTCGTCGCGGTCCTCCTTGGCGCCCTCCTGAACGAACAGCGACCGCAGCGTCATCAGGTACGCTTCCTCGCGCGGGGTCACGCCCGAGAGGTCGAGGCCGAGCCCGACGTCCCGCACAAGGTCCTTCCCCAGCGCGGCGAGGGCCGCGTCGCGGTCCTGGCGCTGCCAGACCGGGTGGTTGTGCGTCATGGCCTCGCCCCAGGCCGCCATCGCGAACGCTGGGTCGAGGCGGCGGGCCTCCTGGAAGGCCTCGCGGGCGTCGTCGTACTCGAAGCTGTGGAGGAGCAGGACGCCGCGCAAAAACGGCTCCTGCGCCTCGGGCGCGCCCGAGTTGGGGAACGTCGTCTCGCCCAGCTGGGCGGCGGCGGGGAGCGCCCACAGCAGGGCGACGGCGGCGAGGAGGCGGGGCATGGGCGGGGCGGGTTGAGGACCACCCCGCCCTCGTCTCGGGCGGACCCAAAGGGCGGACCCAAAGGGCGGACCCAAAGGGCGGACCCAAAGGGCGGGGTGGCGGAGAGCATACGCCCCGCCCCGCCCCCTCGTGCCCGTGTGGCAGAGCCTCATCTACCCGCCTCGCAAGCCGTAGCGGCGTTGCATGCAACGCCGGCGTTAGCCGCCTGCCCACGTCCCCACAAAAAGGCCCCACCCCGCCCGCGCAGTGGCGGGGCGGCGAAGGGCGGGGCGGCGAAGGGCGGGGCGGCGAAGGGCGGGGCGGCGAAGGGCGGGGGAAGAACGACGCCCGACAGCACTCCCACCCCGCCCCCGCGTTCACGCCCCGGGGCACCCGCCCCGCCCCCGAACCTTTTCCCCCCGCCCCTTGGCCAGTCTCTACGTCCACGTCCCGTTCTGCTCGCAGCGGTGCGTCTACTGCGACTTCTACTTTGTGACCACGCAGCGGGACGAGGACGCGTTCGCGCGGGCGGTCGAGACCGAAGCCGGCATCCTGGGCCGCGAGTTCCGCGACCTGGGGCCGCTCGATACGCTCTACCTCGGCGGCGGCACGCCGTCGCTCTTGTCGCCCGAGGCGCTCGCGCGCGTGCTCCAGTCGGCCCACGACCACTTCGACACGTCCGCCCTCGCCGAGGTGACGGTCGAGGCCAACCCCGAGGACCTGGGCGGGGCGGGCGGGGCGGCGTGGCTCCGGGCGGCCCGCGACCTCGGCGTGACGCGGCTGTCGCTGGGCGTGCAGTCGTTCTACGATGACGACCTCGCGTTCATGAACCGCGCCCACGACGCCCAGCAGGCCGAGGCCGGTGTCGAGGCCGCCGTCCGCGAGATCGGCGACGTGTCGGTCGACCTCATCTTCGGGATCCCCGACCAGCCGTTCGAGCACTGGGGCGCCAACCTGGAGAAGGCGCTGCGCCTGGGCGCCACGCACCTCTCGACGTACAGCCTGACGGTCGAGGAGAAGACGCCGCTGTTCAAGATGGTCGAGCGGGGCGGGGTCGTCCCCGAGGGCGACGAGGCGCTCCGCGAGCGGTACCTGTTCACGCGCCGCTACCTCGAAGAGCGCGGGTTCGAGCACTACGAGGTCTCGTCGTTCGCGCGGCCCGGCCACCGGAGCCGCCACAACGAGGGCTACTGGACGCACCGGACGACGCTGGCGATCGGGCCGAGCGCGCACTCGTTCTGGCGCGAGACGCGGAGCCGCGCCTGGCGCTGGGCCGACGTCGCCAACCTCGGCCGGTGGCAGGGGCTGCTGGCCGCCGGCGAGCAGCCGGTCGAGTGGCGCGAGCACGTCGGCCCGGACGAGCTGGCCGACGAGGCCGTGCTCCTCGGGCTCCGCCGCCTCGTCGACGGCCTCGACCTCGACGCGTTGGCCCGCGACTACGGCGTCGACCTGCTCACCGACAAGGCGGCCGCGCTCGCGGCGCTCGAAGGGGCCGGGCTCGTCGAGGTCTCGCCCCGGCGAGTCCGCCTCACGCCCGAGGGCGCCGTGCTCGCCGACGCCGTGGCCCTCAAGCTCGTGGGCTAGTTTGCCCGCCCCCCACATCCGAGACACATGCGCCGATCCGCTACCCTGACGGCCCTCGCCGCGCTCGCGGTGGCCGCCCCGCTCGCCGGGTGCGCCCAGGACGACGAACCCACCGCCCCGCCCGTCGCGCGCCCGTCGATCCCGTTCGAGGTCGAGGGCCGGCTCAGCTTCGTGCGCGGCGCCGACACGCTGCGCACGATCGACGTCGAGATCGCCGACACCGACTCGACGCGCCAGCGCGGCCTCATGGAGCGGACCGAGATCCCGCCCGAGACGGGCATGCTGTTCGTGTTTCCCGGAGCGCAGCAGCAGGCGTTCTACATGGCCAACACGCCGCGCTCGCTCGACATCCAGTTTTACGGGCCGGACTCGACGCTCCTCAACATCGCCCACGGCACGACGCCGTACTCGACCGACAACGTGCTCTCCGACGGGGCCGCCCAGTTTGTCGTCGAGGTCCCCGCCGGGTACAGCCGCCGGCTCGGGCTCGTCGAGGGCGACCGGATCACGTGGTCGGCGGGCGGGGCGGAGTAGGCGCTCGCCCCGGCGCGGCGGGAGCCTCCTGCGTCGTCGTGAAGACGCTCGCAAACCGCCTGCCGCCGGCAACGCGTCCGCGCCCGCGCCGTTGGGGGGCCACGACGCGAACGTGCCGTCCCACGTGGACCGTCTGAGCCCGCAGGCCCCGTAAGGCCTGCGGGCTCCCCTTTTATCACCGCCCCGCCCGTGCCGCTCCCCGACCCGCTCCCCGCCCGCTCCACGGCGACCCTCGACGCCCGCGTCCGCGCCCGAATCGTCCACGACCTCCTCGACGGGGGGCACCACCTCCTCGACGCCCCCGACAGCGGCGCCCTCACCGTCCGCGTGACGGTCGACCGCGAGGCCGGAACGCTCCGGCTCGACACCTTCCCAGAGATCGAGGACGAGGTCGAGACGGCCATCGGGTCGGTCCGCGCCGTCGTGACCGTCGAGGGCCAGCCCGAGGGCCGCTACGACGACGACACCGGCCACATCGAGATCGACGTCCCGCTCCACCTCGACGTCAAGAGCCTCCTGGCTCGGGACTCCAACGCCGTCATCACGCTCGGGAGCCGGGGCGACGTCGACGAGCCCGGCCTCTCCGGCACCGGCGACCCGTTCGACGCGGGCGACACGGCCGTGCGCCTCGTTGGGCAGGGGACGTTTGAGGGTGGGAGCCTCGACGGGGCCGCGCTGTGGCTCGTCCTGGAGGGGACGGTCGCGGACGTCAGCGAGGCTGAGTAGCTCCACCCGCAGGCACTCGGGGCGGGGTGGCCGCCCCGCCCCTCCACCCCGCCCGTGCTACAGGCTGAACGACTCGCCGCAGGCGCACGTCCGCGTGGCCTGCGGGTTGTCGAAGTGGAAGCCCTTGCCCTCCAGCCCGTCCGTAAAGTCGAGCGTTGTGCCCTCGACGTAGAGCCGGCTCTTGAGGTCGAGCGCGACGCGGAACCCCTCCAGGTCGACGACCTCGTCGTCCGGGTTGAGCGCGGTGTCCCAGCCCAGGTCGTAGGTCAGCCCCGAGCACCCGCCGGCGACGACGGCCACGCGGAGCCACGCGGCCCCCAGGTCTACGCCCTCGCGGGCGGCGACGGCGGCGAGCCGGTGACGGGCGCGCTCGGTGATTCCGAAGGGGGGCGCTTCCAGAGCAGAGTGGGAGGAGGTCTCAGTCATTGCGGTCGAGTCCAGCGGGCGGGGCGGGTGTGACACGTGCGCTTGGGGGGAAGTTCACCCCCTGAGGGGCCGTCTAGACGGCCCGGCCATACCATGTATTACCCGTCCCGGGTTTGTCTCTGGCAGCCCCGGGAGACGAGCCTGAGGGACAGCCTTGGCGGGCGGGGCGGGGCGGCCCGTTTTGCTGCCGCCACCGGCCCCTCGGTTCGCCCGCTCTTCGGGGAACTGCCCCCACCCCGCCCGGTTCGCCCTACACACCCTTAAGAGACCCTCCGATGAGCACCTACACCGAGCACGATTTCTTCGAGGACGTCGCCGAGCAGGGCTACAAATACGGGTTCGTGACGGACGTCGAGACGGAGAAGGCGCCGAAGGGCCTGAGCGAAGACACGGTCCGCTACATCTCGGCCAAGAAGGAGGAGCCCGAGTGGCTCCTGGAGTACCGCCTCAAGGCGCTCCGGCACTTTTTCAAGCTGCTCGCCGAGCAGAAGACGCCAGTCTGGGCGCACCTCAACGTCCCAGAGATCGACTACCAGAACGCGTATTACTACGCGGCGCCGGGCAAGAAGGCCCGCTACGACTCACTCGACGACGTGCCGCCCGAGGTGCTCGCCGACTTCGAGAAGCTGGGCATCCCGCTCGGCGAGCAGGCGCGGCTGGCCGGCGTGGCCGTCGACGCGGTCATGGACTCGGTCTCGGTCGCGACGACGTTCAAGGAGGAGCTGGCCAAGGAGGGCATCATCTTTTGCTCGTTTAGCGAGGCCGTCCAGAACCACCCCGACCTCGTCCGCGAGAACATGGGGTCGGTGGTCCCCTACACGGACAACCTGTACGCGGCGCTCAACTCGGCCGTGTTCTCGGACGGCTCCTTCTGCTACATCCCGAAGGGCGTCCGCTGCCCGATGGAGCTGAGCACGTACTTCCGCATCAACGAGGCCAACACGGGCCAGTTCGAGCGGACGCTGATTATCTGCGAGGACGACGGATACGTCTCCTACATGGAAGGCTGCACGGCGCCGATGCGTGAGGAGTACCAGCTCCACGCGGCGATCGTGGAGATCGTAGCTCATGACAACGCCGAGGTCAAGTACTCGACGATCCAGAACTGGTACCCGGGCTCGGCCGACGGCAAGGGCGGGGTGTACAACTTCGTAACCAAGCGCGCGCTCTGCGCCGGCCGCAACTCGAAGGTGACGTGGACGCAGCTCGAAACGGGCAGCGCCATCACCTGGAAGTACCCGTCGTGCATCCTCAAGGGCGACGGCTCCGTCGGCGAGTTCTACTCGGTCGCCTTTACGAAGGACTACCAGCAGGCCGACACGGGGACCAAGATGATCCACCTGGGCAAGAACACCCGGTCGACGATCATCTCGAAGGGCATCTCAGCGGGCCAGTCCAACAACTCGTACCGCGGGCTCGTCCGCGTGAACCCGAAGGCCGAGGGCGCCCGCAACTTTTCGCAGTGCGACTCGCTCCTCATCGGCGACCAGTGCGGGGCGCACACGTTCCCGTACATCGAGATCAAGAACGAGACGGCCCAGGTCGAGCACGAGGCGACGACCTCGAAGGTCGGCGAAGACCAGCTGTTCTACTGCCAGGCCCGCGGCATCTCGGAGCAGGACGCGCTCAACCTCATCGTCAACGGCTACGCCAAGGAGATCCTCGCCAAGCTCCCGATGGAGTTTGCCGTCGAGGCCCAGAAGCTCCTGAGCGTCCAGCTCGAAGGCAGCGTGGGGTAAAGGGGCAAGGGCGAAGGGGCAGAAAGCCCCCGCCCCGCCCCCGGACCACCCCGCCCCTTGCTTCCTCCCCCCTTTTCTCTTCCCTGCATTCATGTCTCTCCTCTCCATCAACAACCTCCACGCCTCGGTCGAGGACCACGAGATCCTCAAGGGCCTCTCGCTCGACGTCAACGGCGGCGAGGTCCACGCGATCATGGGGCCGAACGGGTCCGGCAAGTCGACGCTCGCGGGCGTCCTGGCGGGGCGGGAGGATTATGAGATCACCGAGGGCTCGGTCACGTTCGATGGTCAAGACCTGCTCGAGATGGCGCCCGAGGAGCGGACGCGCGAGGGCCTGTTCCTCGCCTTCCAGTACCCGGTCGAGCTGCCGGGCGTGAGCACGCACCAGTTTCTGCGCACGGCCGTCAACTCGGTCCGCGCCCACCGCGGCGAGGGCGAGATGTCGGTGACGGACTTCCTCAAGCTCATGCGCGACAAGGCTGAGTTCGTGAACCTCGACCCGAAGCTGACCAAGCGGTCGGTGAACGAGGGGTTCTCGGGCGGCGAGAAAAAGCGGGCCGAGATCTTCCAGATGGCCATGCTCGACCCGCGCGTCGCCATCCTCGACGAGACCGACTCGGGCCTCGACATCGACGCCCTCCGCGTCGTGTCGGACGGCGTGAACAAGCTCCGCGGCGAGGACCGCGCGTTCGTGCTCATCACGCACTACCAGCGGCTGCTCGACTACATCAAGCCGGACCACGTCCACGTCCTCATCGGCGGCCGGATCGTCCGCTCGGGCGGGCCGGAGCTGGCCGAGGAGCTCGAAGAGAAGGGCTACGACTGGCTGCTCGAAGACGCCGCTGTCGCGGCCTAGGGTTGTGGGGTCTGGAGGTTCAGGGGTCGGGGTTGAAGCCCCGCCCTGCCTCACCCCGCCCTGCACCGTCGACCCCTGAACCACACAACCCTGAACCCACCGATGTCCGCCCCGCCCCTCGTTCACCGCGCGCTCGAAGCGCTCGACCGCGCCTTTACCGGTGACGGCGCGCCGGCCCCGTTCCCCGAGCTCCGTACGAAGGCGCGGGACGCGTTCAACGGACTCGGCCTGCCGTCGACGCGCGACGAAGCGTGGAAGTACACCGACCTCCGCCCCGCCCTCAAGGCGGACTACCACCTCGCGGAGCCTGCCACGATCACCGAGACCGACCTCGACGGCACGGCGATCGACGGGCTGGACGCGGCCCGCGTCGTGCTCGTCAACGGGCATCTCGACCGCGACCTGTCGGACCTCTCGGGGCTCCCGGACCGCGTGACGGTCGGCAGCCTTCGCGACGCCACGCGCGAGGGCGGGGCGGTGGTCCAGGACTACTTCGGGACCGTCGCGGACACCGAGCGGAGCGCGTTCGCGGCGCTCAACGCGTCGTTCGACCTGGACGGCCTGTTCCTCCACGTCCCGCGCAGCGTGGCCGTCGAGCGGCCGATCCACGTGGTCCACGTCGTGACCGGCGACCGGCCGACGTTCGTCCAGACGCGGCACCTGTTCGTGGTCGAGGAGAACGCGCAGGCGACGGTCATCGAGACGTACCACGAGCGGGGCGGCGACGCCGAGACCTTCCGCAACGACCTGACCGAGATCTTCGCCGGGCCGAACGCGAACGTCGAGCACGTCCGCGTGCAGGACGAGGGCGGGGCGGCGACCGGCGTCTCGCTCGTCCACGTCCAGCAAGAGCGGGGGTCGGACGTCTCGACTCTCGCCTTCACGTTCTCGGCGGGGACGGTCCGCAACGACACGACGATGGTCCCGGCCGGCGAGGGCTGCCAGTCCACGCTCGGAGGGCTCTACATCTGCACCGAGGCCCAGCACGTCGACACGCACACGCTCGTCGACCACGTGGCGCCGGGGTGCCAGTCGAACGAGCTGTTCAAGGGGATCATCTACGACGAGGGCACGGGCGTCTTCAACGGGAAGGTGTTCGTGCACCGCGAGGGGCAGCAGACGAACGCCTACCAGCAGAGTCAGGGCGTGGTCCTGAGCCCGAAGGCGCGGCACTACTCGAAGCCCGAGCTGGAGATCTACGCCGACGACGTCAAGTGCTCGCACGGCTCGACGACGGGCGCCATCGAGGCCGAGCACGTGTTCTACCTCCGCAGCCGCGGCGTGTCCGAGGCCGACGCCCGCGCCATGCTCCTCTACGCCTTCGCCCACGACGTGGTCGAGATGGTGCGGTCCGAGCCGCTCCGCGACTACCTCGACGCCCGCATCGCCGAGCGGCTGAAGTGACCGGGTTCTGGGTTGAGGGGTTCAGGGTTTAGAGCCGGAGACCCTCCCAACCCTGAACTCACCAACCCCGAACCTCCCATGACGCGCGACTTCCTTATCGACGGCCGCGAGGCGGACGACTTCTCCGAGCTGGAGGAGGGCATCGCCCAGGTGATGAAGACGATCTACGATCCGGAGATCCCGGTGCCGATCTGGGACCTCGGGCTCATCTACGGCTGGGAGATCGCCGACGGCGCCGACGGCAAGGACGTGACGGTGCGGATGACGCTGACGGCCCCCAACTGCCCGGCCGCCGAGACGCTACCGGCCGAGGTCGAGCAAGGCGTGAACGCCCTGGAGGGTGTCGGACGGGCGGCCATCGACCTCGTGTTCGTGCCGTCGTACTCGATGGAGATGCTGAGCGAGGAGGCCCGCCTCACGCTGGGCTTGATGTGAGGGCAGGCCGCCCCGCCCGACGACGTGCGGGAGCGTGGCGGCGGCTGACGTGAAGGGCGGCGAGCGCGGTCAGTCGTACCCGTGGACGGGTCGAATCGTCAGCACCCCGGCCTGGGCGGCGGAACAGGGCGCGCGGGCGGGGCGGGCGCGTTCCGCGGCGGCGGGCTGTACGGCCACCCCGCCCGGTGGTATACGGTGTGGAACGGGGGGCGCCGTTGTCGGGCGTGGACCTTTCTCCCTCTCTCCCCCTATGTCTCTCTCCCCCACCCCGCTCGAATCGGCCGCCCGGCAGGCCGAGCGGGCGCTCCGAAAGCCGAGCACCGCCGTCTGGCTCCGGGGCGTCAGCGTCCGAACGGCGCGCCTCGACGAGGCGCTCGCGTTCTACGTCCAGACGCTCGGGCTCACGCTCGGCGGCGTCGACGCCCACCCGCTCACGGCGCGCGCGCGCGCGCACCTTCTCGACGCCGAGGGCCGCCGCGTGCTCGACCTCGTGGAGACGGACGGCGACCGCCGCGGCCCTGACGAGATCGCGTTCGGCGTGCCGCGCCGCGTGTTCGCGCTCGTCCTCTCCCGGCTCGACCTCCAGGGCGCCGACTACGCCGACGTGGGCGGGGCGCTCTACGTCGCGGACCCGGACGGCACGACGCTCCGCGTCGAGGCGCTCTAGCCCCACGCTCAGGCGGCCGCCCCGCCCGTACGAGCGGGCGGCTACCACCGCCCCGCCCGGCGCCGAGCGGGGCGGCCGGGCGATCGGCCCCTACTCGTCACGGACGCGGACGTCGTCGGACAACTCGTCGGTATCGTCGGGGCGGAGGGCGACGCCGCGCCGGTGGAGGAGGTCGCCGCACCGGCCGACGGCCTCGACGATCCCGCCCGCGAGGTCGCCGCGGACGACGCCGCCGCGGAGGAGCCCCACCACCTCGTCCCACTCGCCCGCCTCCACCTTCGCGTTGATGCCGGCGTCGCCGACGACCTCGATCCGGCGCTCGAAGAGCGACACGAACAGCAAGATCCCCGTCCGGTCGCGCGTGTCGAACACCTCCTCGTCGACGAACGCGAGGGCCGCCCGGCGGTGAACGGCTTCGTCCAGGAGCGCCCCGCCCGCGAGGCGGCGGCGGAGCGGGGCGACCGTCGCGCCCAACGCGGCGCCCAGGACGCCGCCGAGCGCCACCGCGAGGGCCATCCCCCACGCCGAGTAGAGCCAGCCCATCCCCCACCCCGCGTACACCTGGGCCACGGCGAGCGCGACGACGGCCGCCAGGAGCGCGCCCGCGCTCGCCCCGCGCCAGACGGCCACCGGGTAGGACCCGCTCGTGCGGACCACGTAGGGCACGATCTCCCCCGCCGTTCGCGTCTCGGCCTCGGCGACGGCCTCGCGGATGCGGTCGCGGTCGGCGTCGGAAAAGAGCGGGGCGTCGGCCATAGGAGCGAAAAGGCGGGGGCGCCGCAACCTACCGGGCGGCGGCGAAGCGAGCGGCGAGGGTGGAGAGCGCGTCCGCGGACACGGCCCGGACGCGGCCGAGACGGCCCAGCGCGAACGCCGGCGGGCGGGCGGGGCGGCGGGCGCCGGGCGCCCGGTACAGGTCGGCGAGGGCGCGGGCCGCGAAGGCGCCGGACCGGAGAGCGCGCGCGGCGACGGCGCTGCGGGCGGCCTCGGCCTCGGCGCGCGAGAACGGGCGGAGCGCGTCGCCCCACCCCGCCCCGCCCGTGCTCCACAGCGCGGCGGCGCCGTCGGCCGCGTCGAGCGCGACGCGGGCCGAGGGGAGGCGGCGGCGGAGGGCTTCTTCGAAGACGAGGAGCGCGGCGTCGTCGTCCAGGTCCGCCCGCACGCGGAGCGCGTTGGGGGGCGGGGCGGTCGCGCCGGCCAGGCCGCTCGACCGTCCCCAGGCGCCGCCGAGCACCCGGCCGACCGCGCCCTCGACGGCCGCCGAGGTCTCGCTGCCGACGACCACGGCCGTCACGTCGGCGGGCGCGGCGGGCAGGCCGCGGACGACCGCGAGCGCGTCCGCGACCGACGCCGCGTCCGTGTCGGCGAGCGCCGCCCCGCCCCCGGCGAACGCGACGACATGGGCGGCCTCGGCGCCCGGCTGGTGGGCGTAAACCACCGTCGCCCCGCTCACGAGCGTCCACTCGGCCACCTCGGACATGGGTCCGTCCGCCTGCGGGTAGACCGACCGGGCCTCGACCGTCCCCTTTGGTGCGGGCTCCGGCGCCGGGGGCGGGGCGGGCTCGACGGTCGCCTCGGGCGGGGCGGGCGCCGGGCGGGGCGGCAGCGACGGCCGCTCGACCGGGGGCGGCTCGGGCAGTTCGACCGTCGTCGTCGCGATCGTCCGGTACGGCGGTCCGCAGGCGGCCAACGCCAGGGCGAGCAGGAGGGCGAGGCGGCCGAGGGGCGGGGTCGTGGGCATCGGGCGGCGGGGGGGCCGCGCCAAGCTACGCCGCCTCACCGTAGGCCCGCGGCCGGCTCAGCCGGCGGGCGCCTCGGCCTGCTGGACGGCCAGGAGCGCCGTCCGCGCCCGCTCGCGGAGCGGGTCGCCGGGCGGGGCGAGCTCGAGGACGCGCTCGAACGAGGCGCGGGCGCTGTCGAGCCGTCCGATGAGGAACCGGCGCTCGCCCATCAGGAAGTGGGCGGGGACGTTGGCGGGGTCAGCGGTGAGGGCCGCCTGGAGCTCCAAGACTGGCCGCATCGGGTCCGTGGGGTCGAACGCCGCCGCCTCGGCGAGCGCCACGCGGACGTCGGCGCTCTCGCCGAGCTCCAGGCTCTTCTCGAAGTCCGTGATCGCCCGGCGCGCCCATTGGACGCTCGCCGTCGGGTCGGTCCCGCTCGCGTTGAAGGCCGCCGTAAGGTAGTACCGGCCCGACTCGTACCATCCCGCCCCCGTGCCCTGGGCGGCGAAGGCGTCGGCCGCCGTCTGGAGCGTGTCGGGGAGCGCCGGCGTGCCCTCGGGGACCGGGCCGGCCGGCCCCAGGTCGTCGGCCGCCGCCGTCGGCGCCGCGTCCGGAGCGTCGCGGTCCGCGCTCAGGAGCGTGGCCCCGTAGAGCAGGACGACGGCCGCGATGCCCACGCCGACGACGACGAACGCGCGCTTGGCACCGGCCGACGACGCTCCCGCCCCGCCCGAAGCAGTGGCGCCGGCCACGGGCGCGGGGCGTGGTGGGGCCGAGGGCGCCCGGGCCTCGTCGGCCTCGAAGCGCTCGCCGCAGCGGTTGCAGAACCGGGACCCGGGCGGGGCGACGTGCCCGCACCGCGGGCAGACGACGCCGTCCGCGTCGCCGGAGGCGGCGGGGCCGTCGACGGTCGTTCCGCAGAGGTCGCACACGGCGGCCCCGTCGCGGACGGCGGCCCCACACGAGGCGCAGGCGGTGGAGGACATAGGCGGACCCGGAGGGCGGAGTGGAACGGGCGGGGCGTCGCCGCCAATCACGCACCGCGGGCGGGGCGGGGGCGGAAGACCGCGTGAGAACGACGTGCAGCAGGTCGCCGCCCCGCCCACGCCGCGGGCGGGGCCGGCTTCATCGGGCCGACCGGCGGCCGCCCTGGGCGGGGCGGGCACAGCGGACCGCCCCGCCCACCACCAGACACGGCGCTACGGGCGCCGCCAGCGCCGGCCCACACCATTCGGGCGGGGTGGCGCCACCCCGCCCTCGCCGCTACGCCCCCGTCAGGCGGTCCTCGCCCTGCTCCTCGACGCGGCGGCGGAAGTCCTGGGCCGGCTTGAACACGGGCGCCATCCGCCGGGGGACCGGCACCGGCTGGTCGGTCCGCGGGTTGCGCGCCGTGCGCGGGGCGCGCTCGACGGCCCGGAACGTGCCGAACCCGCGGAGCTCGACGCGCTCGCCCTCGGCCACGGCGTCGAGCACCGTCTGCATAAAGCCGTCGACGACGGCCTCGGTCTCCATCTTGGTCAGCCCCGTGGCGGCGGCGATGCGGTCGACGATCTGGGCTTTGGTCACGGGGCGGCGGGCCAGGCGGGCGGGGAGGATACGAGCCCTCCGCCGACGGAGGTGGCGCGGGCGGGGCGGGCGGAGTTAGTTTTCACGCGGTTTCTCCCGCCCCACCCGTCGTCCTCCTATGCGCGTTCTGTTCGTCTCCGGCGAGGTCGCCCCGTTCTCCGACACCACCGAAACCGCCCGCCTCATGCGGGTCCTCCCGGAAGCTCTCGAAGAGCACAAGGACGTCGAGCCCCGCATCGTCATGCCGCGCTACGGCGTGATCTCCGAGCGTAAAAACCGGCTCCACGAAGTCATCCGGCTCTCCGGCGCCGAGATCGCCGCCGGCGACACGACGGACACGCTCAAGGTGAAGGTGGCCTCGATCCCCGGCATCCGGCTCCAGGTCTACTTCATGGACTCCGTCGCCTTCTTCAAGCGGAAGGGGGTCTGGCGCGACCGGAAGACGGAGGCCGTGTTCGAGGACAACCCCGCCCGCGCCCTGTTCTTCGCGCGCGCCGCGCTCTCGACGGCCCAGAAGCTCGGGTGGGGGCCGGACGTGGTCCACGCCGCCGGGTGGATCTCGGCCTTTATCCCGCACGTGCTCCAGACCGACCTCGCGGACGACGAGCTGTTCGCCTCGACGCGCTCGGTCTTCACGCCGGGCGCCGTCGAGGGCTTCGAGCCCACGCTGAGCGAGGACGAGGCCGGGGCGCTCGGGCTCCCCGAAGCCTGGGCGGGGCGGACGCTCCGCTCGATCGGGCTCGAGACGGCCGACGCCGTGGCCTACGCCGACGGTGACGAGCCCGGCGAGGGCGAGCCGGCCGGCCCGACGCTCCCGTCCGAGGGCGTCCCGGCGGCCGACGCCGCCGCCGAGGTGTACGGCTCGCTGAGCCCCGCCCAGGCGGCTTGACGCCCCGACGCGAGAGACGCGGCGGGCGGCACCGGATGCCGCCCGCCATTTTTTTGCACGGACTGCCCGGTCGAGAGCGGGGCGGGCCGGTAGCGTAGCGGCCTCCGGGTGTCCCGGAATCTGTGCCCCCAACGCGAGAACCGGCGCGGGCTCCGTTGAGCCCACCCCGCCCCCGACGCCTGTGAGACTGCCGCCCCGCCCCCTCCTCCTCCTCGCCGCCCTCGCCGCGCTCCCGGCGTGCCAGGACGCCGCCGGCGTCGGGGTCGGCCTGATCGACGACGCCGACGTCGACCCGGCGACGCGGACGGTCGAGGCCGCGTCGGTCGAGGCCGCCGACGACCGCCGCCCCGCCATCGGGTTCGCCGACTCGACGGCGGCGCTGGCCCAAACGCGCGTGCTGGCCGGCGACGTGGCCGACCCCGTCTTTGGCGACGCCCGCGCGGTCGGGTACCTCGACGTCGTCCGCCCCGCGATTCCTGAGGGGATGGCGGCCGCCGACGTCCGGTCGGTCCGCCTCGAGCTCCAGCGGACGTACGTCTACGGCGACACCACGGCGGCGCTCGCGCTCGCGCTCCGCCAGGTCGACGCCGGCGCGGGGTCGTGGTCGCCGTCGCTGGACTACGCCGCCGACACGCTCTTCGCCGTCGGCCCGGTGCTGACCTCGACGACGGTCTCGGCGGCCGACGAGACGGTCGCCTTCGACCTGCCGGCGTCGTGGGTCGAGGCGAACGCCGAGCTCCTCCTGGCCGCCAACTTTAACGAGGCGTTCGAGGGGTTCGCCCTGGAGCCGACGCGCGCGGGCGGGGCGGGGGCCGTGTTCGGGTTCCAGGCCCAGACGCCGCAGACGCGGCTCCGCGTGATCACAACCAACGATACGCTGTCGTACCGGGCCGGCGAGGTGTTCTCGTCGCTCCAGCGCGGGGAGCCGCGGCCCGCGCCCGACGCGTTCGTCGCGGCGCAGGTGGGATCGGGGCGGTCGGTCCGGCTCCTGTTCCCGCTCGACGCCATCGGCCCGGCGGCGCTGGCGCGCGCCGTTCTCCGCGCCCCGCTCGAGACGACGGTGGCCGAGGAGGGCTCGTTCGTCCGCCCGGTGGCCCAGAACGCGACGCTGTTCGGCGTCGACACGGCCACGGGCACGCGGACGCCCATCGTGATCGTGACGGTCGAGGGCGGGGCGGTGTCGGCGGCCCAGAGCGATCGGCTCACGCAGGCCGTCCAGGCGGCGCTCCTCGGCGCGGCCGCGTTCGACGCCTTCGAGCTCGTCCCCGGTGCCCTTCCGGGTCGGGTTCAGGGCACGCTGTTCGTCCCGGCCTCGCTCGACGTCCTCCCCGTGCTCCGCCCGGGCGGGGCGGAGGCCCCGCGCCTGTCGCTGACCGTCGTCGGCTCCTGAGCCGGGCAACGCCCCGCCCCGCCCCGTGTCTCTACCGCCCCGCCCCCCGATGCTCCGACTCGCCGCCCTGCTCCTCGCCCTCGCCGCCGCGGCCGGGGCGCAGGCCCAGGGGTCGACCAACTACGGCTCGATCTACTCGCTCTACGGCCTGGGCGAGCGGAGCGAGTTCGCGTCGTCGCAGGCGGCCATGCTCGGGAACGGCGGCGCCGCGCTCCGCTCGTCGGTCTACACGAACCTGTCGAACCCGGCGCTCTGGTCCGACCAGGTGCTCACGACGTTCTCGGCCGCCGGCCGGATCACCACCGTCCGCGGCGTCGACGGCGCGTCCGACGACCCCAGCGTGGGGACGGCCGGCGACGTGGCCAGCGTGCTCCTCGGCGTCCCGCTCTACGCCGGCCGTCTGGGGCTCGTCCTCTCCTACCAGCCGTACTCGCGCGTGAACTACCGCTCGGCGTCGACGGGCACGTTGGACTCCGAGGGGACGCCAGTCGGGTACACGCTGAACCTGGAGGGCGGGGGCGGCCTCCAGCAGCTAAGCGGCGGGCTCGGGTTCCGCCTCGGGTCGGCCCTCCAGATCGGCGCCAGCGCCGACGTGATCCTGGGGACGGAGGAGGACGTGCAGCGGACGGCGTTCGACACGACGTCGACGGCGTTCGCGACCACGCGGCGGTCGCGGTCGACGCGCGTGAGCGGGGTGACGGCCACGGTCGGCGCCGCGGGCACCGTCCAGAACCTGCTCGGCGACGACGACGCGCTGACCGTCGGTGCCGCGCTCACCTTCCCGACGGCCCTCTCGGTCGTGCGCACGACGACGCTGGGCGAGACGCTCAGCCGCGACACGCTCACGACGACGCAGGACGGCGACGCCACGCTCCCGCTCGTCCTCCGCGGCGGGGTGGCCTACCGCGCCGGCCCACGCTGGCTGGCGACGGTCGACGCGCTCTACGAGCCGTGGGGCGGGTTCGAGAGCACGGTCCCCGTGGGCGGGTTCGACCCGGCGGCCGGCGTCGACGCGCTCCGCGACCGGCTCCGCGTCGGGGGCGGGGTGGAACTCTCGCCCGGCGGCGGCCGCCGCGCCGTGGCCCGGACGGCGCTCCGGCTCGGGGGCTACGCCGAGCGCGGGCTCTACGCGCCCGAGGGCCAGGGCGTGGCGACGTACGCGCTCACCGGCGGCGTCTCGGTTCCCAACCGCCTGACGGGCTCGCGGATCGACCTCGGCGTCGAGGTCGGAACCCGCGGCTCGACAGAGGGCGTACTCGTCCGCGACACGTTCGTGAAGGGCACGCTCACCTTCAACTTTGGCGAGCGCTGGTTCGTCCGGCGCCGGTTCAACTAGTCTTCCCCCACCCTCTCTCTCTGTTTATGCGATCCCTCCGCCTCGCCCTGCCCGCACTCGCCGGCGCCGCCGTACTCGCCGCCTGCGCGGGTCCCGCTGGGACTTCCTCCGACGGCTCCACCAACGAGTACACCCCGCCCCCGGAGGGCGGGGCGGCGTACGGCCCCGGCGACCTATGCACGGACACCTACGTCATCGTGCAGCAGGAGCCGACCGAGTCCAACACGCGGACCAACTTCAGCCTGGGCGCCGAGAACTACCGGAACGACGACTTCTGCGCGGCCTACCCGTACGTGCAGTGGCTGCTTGCGAACGACCCGCTGTTCACGGGCGAGGACCCCGACGACCGGAACTACCTCCGCATGGCGTCGATCTACGAGTACTTCGCCCAGAACGTGGACTCGACCGACCAGGCCACGCGCGTGGCCTACCTGGACTCGGCGCGGGCCGTCCGCCAGGAGGGCCGTCAGACGCTCGACACGCAGGGCATCGCCTACGACCCGTACCTCCGCGACCTCCGCGAGGGGTTCTTCTAC
The DNA here is from genome assembly GCF_031846415.1 of Rubrivirga litoralis. Lineage (NCBI taxonomy): Bacteria > Pseudomonadati > Rhodothermota > Rhodothermia > Rhodothermales > Rubricoccaceae > Rubrivirga > Rubrivirga litoralis. Next base: position 75,373 of record NZ_JAVRHT010000014.1, read on the forward strand.
TTCCAGAACCGGGACGTCTACGACGACGCGGACCAGCAGCAGTTCGAGGCGTTTAACCGGGCCTTCGAGGCCCAGCCGGACAGCCTCGACGACTGGTACTACAGCCAGCTCTTCGCGCTCTCGGGCAACGAGTTCGGCGACGAGTTCCCGAACCCGCAGCGGGCCGACTACGTCGAGCGCCTGGCCTCGAACGTCGACACGCCGGCGCTCCAGCAGTACCTGACCAGCTCGGCCGAGTTTTTCCGCACCGACCCGAGCGCCGCGCCGGGCGGGGTGGCCGGGGCCGGCTCCGACGCCGCCGTCGAGCAGCTCGTGGCTGACCTCCAGGCTGGGACGATCTCGGACGACGACGCGCTGACGCTGCTCGCCGTGGTCCTCCAGCAGCCGGACCGCCTGGAGGCGCTCGGCGAGGACCCCGCCGCGCTCCAGACCCAGGTCGTCCGCCTGCCGGCGATCACGAACCAGGTCGACAACCCGCGGACGCTGGTCGCGCTCGCGTTCCAGGCCTTCCGGGAGGGCGACACGGCGCGGGGCAACGAGCTCTTCGACCGCGGCCTCACGAACGCGGCCTCGAACGCGCAGCGGGCCGACTTCCTCTACGCCCGCTCGGCCGAGGGCTTCGGGAACACGTCGCAGCTCGTCAACCGCGCGCTCCAGTACTTCCCGAGCCACGGGCCGAGCCTTTACGCCCGCGCCGGCATGATCGCTGACGCCGTCGGCCGCCCGTCGTCCTTGACGGGCCGGTTCGCCTACTGGTGCCTCGCTGACGAGTACCGGAACGTGGCCGCGGTCACGTCGGGCCGGATCGCGGACGCCGCGCGCCGCGCCGCCGCCGGCTACGAGCGGGCCGGGCCGAGCCGGGAGTCGTACTTCCTCGAGGGGTACCGCCCGGGCCAGACGGTGACGGCGAGCCTCGGGGCCTACGGGTCCTGCTCGACGCGCGTCCGCTAGGGCCACCCCGCCCCGTGCGTACGAGCCGGCCGTCCTCAGGGGCGGCCGGCTTCTTTTTTGGCCGCCCCGCCCACGCGTGTGTGGGCGGGGCGGTGTGCTCCGAGGGCGGGGCGGGGTGGAACGTGGGCGGCCGGCGCTGGGGCGCGGGCGACTCCACGGGCGACCGCCGGTCGCCCCTACCAGGGCGGGGCGGTCGGTTTTCATCCCCAGCGCGGCCCCGCCCGCGGCGGCCGGGTATCTTGGGGTGCCCTCTCCCCCACCCCGCCCTCCGGGTCCATCATGCCGCTCATCGCCTCCGTCCGCGCCCGCCAGATCCTCGACAGCCGAGGCAACCCGACCGTCGAGGTCGACGTGATCACCGAGGACGGCTCCGTCGGCCGCGCGGCCGTGCCGTCGGGGGCGTCGACCGGGGAGTACGAGGCGGTCGAGCTCCGCGACGGCGACGACGACGTGTACCTCGGGAAGGGCGTGCTGAAGGCGGTCGAGAACGTGAACGACGAGATCGCCACCGAGGTCGTTGGGCTCGACGCGCTCGACCAGGCTGCGCTCGACCGCGTCCTCATCGACCTCGACGGGACCGAGAACAAGAGCCGGCTGGGCGCGAACGCGCTCCTCGGCGTGTCGCTGGCGACGGCGCGGGCCGCGGCCGTCTCGGTCGGCCTCCCGCTCTACGCGTACCTGGGCGGGGCGAACGCCCGGCGCCTGCCGGTCCCCATGATGAACATCATCAACGGCGGGCGCCACGCCGACAACTCGGTCGACCTTCAGGAGTTCATGGTCATGCCGACCGGGGCCGAGACGTTCTCCGAGGGGCTCCAGATGGGGGTCGAGACGTTCCACCACCTCAAGAAGGTGCTGACCCAGCGCGGCTACTCGACGGCCGTGGGCGACGAGGGCGGGTTCGCGCCGAACCTGAAGTCGAACGAGGAGGCCATCGAGGTCATCTTGGAGGCCATCGAGCGGGCCGGCTACGCGGCCGGCGACGACATGTACATCGCGCTCGACCCGGCGGCGGCCGAGATGGTCGAGGACGGGAAGTACGTGTTCTACAAGTCGGACCCCGACCGGAAGCTCTCGTCCGAGGAGATGGTCGAGTTCTGGGCGGGGTGGGTCGACGAGTACCCGATCATCTCGATCGAGGACGCCCTCGATGAGGACGACTGGGACGGCTGGGCCGCCCTCACCGAGCGCGTCGGCGAGACGGTCCAGCTCGTCGGCGACGACCTGTTCGTGACGAACACCGACCGGCTCCAGCGCGGGATCGACGAGGACGTGGCCAACGCGATCCTCATCAAGCCGAACCAGATCGGCACGCTGACCGAGACGCTGGAGGCCGTCGAGCTGGCCCACCGCTACGGCTACGCGTCGGTCCTCAGCCACCGCTCGGGCGAGACCGAGGACACGACGATTGCCGACCTCGCCGTGGCCTGCGGGAGCGGCCAGATCAAGACGGGTTCGGCGTCCCGGAGCGACCGGCTGGCCAAGTACAACCAGCTCCTCCGCATCGAGGAGCTCCTGGGCGACGCGGCGGTCTACCCGGGCATGGAGGCGTTCCGGTTCTAGGGCGACCGCCCCGCCCGCGGTCTTGGGCGGGGTGGTGCACCGTAGCCCCGCGCGGAAACGCGCCCACCCCGCCCGCCCGAGCCGCGAGTCTCGGCGCCGGCCGTTCAGCCTCGACGCGCCGGTGGGGGCGGGGTGGCTGGTCGGCGTCTCTGTGTAGAGCCCAGGCTGTCCGCCCCGCCCGGCGGCGCCTCCGGGTTTCCACCGTCGGTGCGCGGGCGGGGCGGGCGTAGATTGCCGCCGCCCCGCCCCCCCGGTCCGCCCATGCCCCAGCGTCTCCGCCGCCGGCTCGCCCTCGTGGGCGTCGTCGGCCTGATCCTCTGGGTCGCCTTTTTCGACAGCCACAGCGTGTGGCGCCGCGTCGCCTACGCCCAGGAGCTGGACCGGATGAGCGAGGAGAACGCCGCGATCGGGGCCGAGAACGACGCGCTCGAAGCCCGGCTCGACCGCGGCCTCGACGACGCGACCGTCGAGCGCGTGGCCCGCGAGCAGTACGGGATGCGCCGCCCCGGCGAGCGCGTGTACCGCGTCGAGGACGCCCCCGAATAATGGCCGACGCCCCACTCCACGCCGTCGGGGTCGACCTCGGCGGCACGAACCTGAAGGTGGCCCTCGTCGAGCGCGAGGGCGGCATCGTCCAGAGCGTCTCGCGCCCGACCGGCGCCGAGCGGGGGCCGGACCACGTGCTCGACCAGATCGCCGACGGCGTCGCCCAGGTGCTCGAAGGCGCCGCCCCGCCCGAGATTGTGGGCGTCGGGATCGGCGCGCCTGGGGCCGTCTCGCTCGACCGGACGACGGTCCGCGAGCCGCCCAACCTTCCCGAGTGGCGCGACGTCCACCTTCCCGACGCGCTGGGGCCTCGGCTGGCCGCGCGCGGCGTCGCGGTCGACGGGCCGGTCATCGTCGAAAACGACGCGAACGCGGCCGCCCTCGGCTCGGCGTTCTACGGGGCGGGGCGGCCCTTCGACTCGTTCGTCATGGTCACGCTGGGGACCGGCGTGGGCGGGGCGATCGTCGTCAACGACCGCCTGTTCCGCGGCTCGACGGGCGCGGCCGGCGAGATCGGCCACATGTCGATCGACTACGAGGGGCCGTACGACCGGGCCGGCGTCTCGGGCGCCATCGAGGCGTACCTCGGGCAGCGGTTCCTCTCGCACCATGCGCGCTACCAGCTCCTCGCCCGCGAGACGCACCTCCACCAGACGGCCGGCCGCGACCTCACCGACGTGACGCCGCAGCACCTCCACCGCGCCGCCGTCGCCGGCGACCCGGCCGCGCGCGAGGTGCTCGCGTGGGCTGGCCACAAGCTGGGCGTCCTGCTGGGCTCGGTCGTCAGCCTCCTCGACATCCGCAAGATCGTCGTCGGCGGCGGCGTGTCGCAGGCGGGCGACTACCTGCTCGACCCGGCGCGCGAGACGATCGAGCGGTTCGTGATGCCGCCCATGCTCGACGGCGTCGAGATCGTGCGCGAGACGCGCGGGAACGAGGTGGCGCTGCTCGGCGCGGCGCGGCTCGCGTTCGAGCACCACGAGGACCGTCCCGCCCAGGGCTAGCACGGGCGGGGTGGCGCCGAGCCCGCCCCGCCCCCAAGACTCTGGGGGACACGACTCGCCGCGTCCGCGCCGCACCACGAGGACCACCCCGCTGAGGGCGGGGCGGTCCGCCTTTCGGACCCGCGGCCTGGCCGCTAGCTTCGCGCACGAAGCTGCCGCGCCTCCCGTTCCGGCGCCGCCGTCCCCCCACGCTCCCCGTGCCCCGCCGCCCCGCCCCGCCCCGCTCGTGGTTCCTCGCCGCCGCCGTCGTCGCCCTGTGGGCGGGGCGGGGGGCTGCCGCGCAGGAGGCGGACACGGTCGCCGTCGACACGGCCGGGGTGGTCCGCCCCGCCCCGCCCGCGGTCGCCCTGCCCGCGGTGCCGGCCGGGCCGCCGGTCGACGTGGGGCTGCCCGTCGCGGGGGCGGCCGAGGGCGGGCTGGAGGCGCCCGTCGCGTACACGGCCCGCGACTCGGTGCGGATCGTGCTCGCCCGGCGCGACTCGCTCGGCCCGGACGAGGCTCCCGACGACGTGGTGACGCTCTTCGGCGAGGCCCAGGCGACGTACCAGGAGGCTACGGTCGGCGCTGGCCGGCTCCAGTACCGGGCCGGCGCCCAGACCGTCCGCGCCGACCCGCTCGGGTCGGACTCCAGTGCCGTCGGCGTACCGCAGTTCCAGAGCGGGTCGGAGTCGTTCCAGGGCGACGCGTTCGTCTACAACCTGGCCTCGCAGCGCGGCCGCGTGACCGGCGCGCGGACGCAGATCCAGGACGGCTACCTCCTGGGCGGGGTCATCAAGCAGCGGACCGAGGACGTGGTCTACGCCCAGGACGCGGCCTACACGACGTGTGAGCTCGACCACCCGCACTACGCGCTCGAAGCGGGCCGGCTCAAGGTCGTGGGCGGGGAGGAGGTGTACTCGGGGCCGGTCCGGCTGAAGATCCTGGGGATCACGATGCCGGTCATCCTCCCGTTCGGGTACTTCCCGACGGCCGAGGGCCGGCGGAGCGGGCCGCTCCCGGTCCGGTACGGGCAGGAGTCCGGGTTCGGGCTGTTCCTCGACAACGTGGGCTGGTACTGGGCCATCAGCGACTACCTCGACGCCCAGGCCACGGCGAAGGTGGGGACCGAGGGCTCGTTCCTCGTCCGCGGCGCGGCCCGCTACAACAAGCTCTACGCCTACAACGGCGACGTCTCGCTCCAGGTCGGGCGGCTCCGCTCGGGCGAGCCCACCGACCCTGATTTTTCCCCGCGCATCCCGTTCAACCTCCGGGTCTCCCACAACCAGACGCTCCCGGCCGGGCAGCGGCTGACGGCGTCGGTCAACCTCCGGTCCGAGAGCCAGCGGTTCGTGGCGCAGTCGGTGGAGGACCAGGTCGAGACCTCGACGCAGTCGTCGGTCGGGTACTCGCAGTCGTGGCCGAGCGTGGGCCGGGCGCTCAACGTCTCGCTCCAGGCCTACCAGGACTTTACCGGCGCCACGCCGCGGACGTCGGTCACCTTCCCGACGCTCTCGTTCACGCAGCAGCGCCGGTTCCCCTTCCGCCGCGGCCGCGACGACCGCTGGTACGAGAAGATCAGCGTGGCCTACTCGAACCAGACCACGAACTCGTTCAACTTCCAGGCCACGGCCGACACGTCCGTCTCGGCGCTCGAAGGCTTGTTTAGCCCGTCGGCGTTCGCCGACGCGACGGGGCGCGACCAGCGGTTCGTGTACCAGGTGACGCAGAACGTGCCGGTCCAGGCCGCCTTCCAGATCCCTCGGTTCAACCTCTCGCTCTCGCCGTCGCTCAACTACCGCGAGACGTGGGTGGGCGAGCGGACCGAGATCGTGGTCGACTCGGCCGGGGCGTTCGACTCGCGCCAGGTCCCCGGGTTCACGGCCGTCCGCCAGGCGGCGCTCTCGGCGTCGGCGTCGACCGAGTTCTATGGGACGTTCCCGCTCCGCGTGGGCCGCATCGACGGGCTGCGGCACACGGTCCGGCCCAACGTGTCGCTCCAGTTCGAGCCCGACTACGAGGCGTTCGGGTTCGTCCGCGAGACGGCCCCGAACCCGCAGGGCGAGACGCGGCGCTACGCGATCGTCCCCGGCATCCCGCTCAACCCCCAGCGCGCGCTCTCGTTCGGCGTCAGCAACGCGTTCCTCGTGCGCACGGCGTCGACCGACTCGACGGGCGAGACCACGCGGACCGCGCGGCAGGTCCTGTCGCTGGACGTGAGCGGGAGCTACAACTTCGCGGCGACGGAGCGCCCGCTGAGCGACGTCAGCGCGCGGGCCACGAGCCAGTTCTGGGGCGTCTCGGCGAACGGGAACGCGACGTTCTCGCCGTACGCCATCGACTCGACCGGCCGGAGCCTGACGCAGACGTACCTGGACCAGACGGGCCGGCCGCTCCGGCTCTCGGCCGTCAGCCTCCGCCTGAGCCGGTCGTTCAAGCTGGGCGGGGCGGGGCGGGAGGAGGACGTCCGCCCGGTCGTCGCGGCCCCGGGCACCGAGGCGTACGACCCGGGCGCGTTCGGGCCGCGCCCGGCCGTCGTCGGCTACATCGACTACGCCGCCCCGCTCTCGTTCTCGCTGAGCGCCACGATCAACCACCGCCCCGCCCCCGGCGCGCTGCGGCCGACGACGGCGACCATCGAGCTCGGCCAGCTCAACGCGCGTCTGACCCCGAAGTGGTCGGTCTCGGGACGGACCGGGTTCGACCTCGTCCAGATGGAGCCGACGGCGACGAGCCTCCAGCTCCGGCGCGACCTCCACTGCTGGGAGATGGCGATCGGGTGGCAGCCGCTGGGGCCGGTCCGCGGGTTCTCGTTCTCGCTCTACGTCAAGAGCGGGTACCTCCGCGACATCCTGCGGATCAACGTGCCGCAGTCGACGGTCCGCCGGCTCCCGTTCCCGACCGGGTTCTAAAGCGCCCTCCGGGGGGTACCGGGTACGAGGTACGGCCCGATCTGACCTCGGCGCGCGGTCCTCGTACCGAGTGCCTACCTGCACGTTGGCTCTGGGCGGGGCGTGTACCAGGAGCCGCCCCGCCCGCCCGGCGCGGTCACGCCGGGCGGGGCGGCCGGCGTGTTGGGCGGGGCGGCCCGTAGCTTCCCCCACCCCGCCCCTGGACCCGTGCCCCGACTCTTCTCCGGCCTCCGCGCGGCCGTCGCGCGCGCGCAGCGGCGGCGGACGCAGACGTCGGCCGACGCCGGCCTCGCCCGCGCCCTCCACGACGGCGTCGAGGCGGCGGGCCTCGCCGCGCGCGGGCTGGCGTTCTACGTCCACGACGGCGTCGTCTCGGTCTACGGCGACGTCGCCGACCGCGCGGCGCGCGAGGCCCTGATCGACGTGGTGGTCGAGGCGCCCGGCGTGCAGCGCGTTGTGGACCACCTCCGCATCGGGGGCGCGTGACGGGCCGCCCCGCCCCCGCCGTGCGGCGTCTGGGCGGGGCGGCGAGAGGGCGCGGGGTAGAGCCTCCCGTCGGGCGGGGCGGCGTCGGTACCTTCGGGCCGCTTCTCCCGAGCCCACCCCGCCTCCATGCGTCTTGCCCTCCTCGTCGGCCTCCTCGTCTGCGCTGCCGGCCCCGCGCTCGCCCAGAGCGCCTACACGATCACGGGACGCGTGGTCGACGCGGCCCTCGAAGACGGCGTGCCCGGCGCGTCGGTGCTCCTCGACGGCACGCAGGCCGGCGCGGCGACGGACGTCGAGGGCCGGTTCTCGTTCGACGCCCGCGTCGAGCCCGGGACGTACACGCTCCGGGCCAGCTTCGTCGGGTTCACGACCGTCGAGACGCCCGTCACGCTCGGGGCCGACCCAACGGTCGACGTGGGCGTCATCGAACTGGCCGACGACGCCCTCCGCTCCGACGAGGTGATCGTCTCCGCCACCGGCCTCCCGATCGAGCGCCGCCAGCTGGGGAACGCGATCGGGACCATCGACGCCCGCGAGATCGCCGACGCCGGGGCCACGTCCGTCGATCAGGCGATCGTGGGGAAGGTGGCCGGGGCGGTCGTCTCGCAGAACTCGGGCAACCCGGCCGGCGGCATCTCGATCCGCCTCCGCGGGCCGTCGACGGTGCTCGGCTCGGCCGACCCGCTCTACGTGATCGACGGCGTCATCATCGACAACACGTCGGCTGGGCTCATCGACCTCGGCGGCGGAGACCAAAACCGACTCGTCGACCTCAACCCCGAGGACATCGAGCGCATCGAGATCCTTAAGGGGGCCTCGGCGGCGGCTCTCTACGGGTCGCGCGCGAACGGCGGCGTCGTCCAGATCTTTACCAAGCGCGGGCAGACCGGCGCCCCGTCCGTCACGCTGTCCACATCGGTGCGCACCGACGCCATCCGCAAAACGCTCGACGTGAACCGGGCAGCGTTCGACCGGCCTCAGGGTACGGCGCCCGAGGCGTCCCTCAGCCCCCAGCCTACGCAGCGCTTCGACTACCAGGACGACATCTTCCATCAGGCGGTCGGGACGGAGCAGTACCTCTCGGTCTCAGGGGGCCAGGGCGGCGGGACCTACTTTTTCTCGGGCGGCCACTTTTTTAACGAAGGGATCGTCCGCGGCAACCAGTTCCGGCGCCTCAACGGGCGCGTCCGCGTCGGCCAGGACTTCGGGGACCTCCTCAACCTCTCGGTCGGCGCGAACTACACGCGGAGCCGGTCGCAGGACATCCCCAACGGCGGCCTGAACTCGGCGTACGGCGCGCTCACCGCGTTCATCTTCGGCCCGAACTTTATCGATATCCAGCCCGACCCCGTCACCGGCGAGTACCCCGTCACGAGCCCCGGTGTACCCGTAGACGCGGCGGGGGACCCCATCGAGTTGGTTCAGCAGAACCCGCTCGACGTGGTCAACAACTTCGACTTCAGCCAGACGACGAACCGCTTCACGGGCGACGCCCAGGCGCAGCTGACGCCGGCCGAGGGGCTCTCGATCAGCTACGTCCTCGGGCTCGACACGTACTCCCAGAGTGGCCTCGCGCTCATTCCGCGTGGGTCGACCGCCGGCGGGTTCGACGGCGGCTACAGCCGCCGGGCTGACTTCAACGTGACGAACCTCAACAACGACCTCCGCCTCCAATACCAGACCCAGCTTGGGGAGTCGCTCGAGTCGACGACGACGCTGGGCGGGACGTCGCAGTACGACCAGAACTCGACGTTCGCCATCCAGACGTTCGACCTCAACGTGGGCGTCGAGACCGTCGACGGCGGGTCGCGGCCGTCGGCCGTCGGCGAGTCGCGTAGCGAGAGCACGCTGCTCGGGGCGTTCGTTCAGCAGACGTTCGGGGTCTACGACCAACTGTTCGTGACCGCCGCCGGCCGCGTCGACGCGTCGAGCCGGTTCGGGCCGGACAACCGGACCAACTTCTACCCCAAGGTCAGCGCGAGCTACGACGCCGGCAGCAACGACGCCTACGCCCGCGCCGCTCAGAACGGGTACTTCCCCTCCACGCTCCGGCTCCGCGCGAGCTACGGCGAGTCGGGCGGGCTCACGTCGATCGGGCCGTTCACGCGGTTCACGCGGTATGGGCCGGGGGCCTACGCCGGGTCCAACGGCCTGCTCCCCCCGGGCCTCCTGGGCAACCCCGGCGTGGAGCCCGAGCGCCAGAGCGAGTTCGAGGTCGGCACCGACCTCGGGTTCTTCGACGACCGGCTCGGGATCGAGGCCACGTACTACACGCAGAACACGACGGACCTCCTGCTCAACGTCGAGCTCCCGCTCACGTCGGGGTTCTCGAACCAGCTCCAGAACGTGGGCGAGCTCTCGAACAAGGGGTTCGAGCTCCTGCTCCGCGCGCTGCCCGTCGAGACCGAGGGGTTCCGGTGGTCGTCGACGGCCACGTTCGCGACGAACAAGAACCGGATCGACCTCGACCCCAGTGTCACCGCCGACCCGTTCGACGACGTCCCTGACGAGACGCTCATCCTGGGCAACTCGTTCGGGCTCGTGGCCGTCATCGACGACCAGCCGCAGGGCGTGTTCTACGGCTCAGGCTTCGCCCGCGACGACGCCGGCAACATCGTCGGGCTCGCCGTCAACCCAGCGACGAACCAGATCGTCCTCGACGCGCAGAACCTCCCCACGTTCACGACCGGGACGATCGGCGACGACGGCCTCCTCCGCGACGCGGGCGGGGCGGTCATCGTCCCAGTCCGCGACGGGACCCAGCGGATCATCGGGGACCCGAACCCGGACTTCACGGCGAGTTGGATCAACGAGTTCGACGTGGGCCGGCGGTTCTCGGCCCGCGTCCAACTCGACGGGGCGTTCGGCGGCGACATCTTCAACTTTACGCGCCGCCTGGCCGCGCTCCGCAACTTCGGGACGCTCTCAGACTACCAAGCCGAGATCGAGGGCCGCGTGCCGGTCGGGTACTACCAGAACTCGGGCGTGCCCGGCCCGGACCCCCGCAACTACGGCACGTTCTCGATCTTCGAGAACTGGATCGAGGACGGCACCTTCGTCAAGCTCCGCGAGGTCTCGCTGACCTACCTCGTCCCGGTCGACCTCTTCCGCGGCATGGGCGTCCAGGGCCTCCGCGTGACGGCGTACGGCCGCAACCTTCTCTCGTTCGACAGCTACTCGGGGTACGACCCGGAAACGAACGTGGCTGGGCAGTCGACGGGCGTCCGCGGCTACGACTTCGTCGAGGTCCCGATCCCCCGGACGTTCGGGCTCACGCTCCAGGCCACGCTCTAGCCACCCCGCCCCATCCCATGACCACGACCACACGTCGAGCGGGGCGGTGCCTCGCCCTCGCCCTCGCCCTCGCCGCCCCGCTCGCCGGGTGCGACCTGAACATCGACGACCCCAACGCGACGACCGAGGAGGACGCGTTCAGCACGCGAGCGGGCCTTCTCTCCGCCGCCGCCGGCCTCCAGCGCCAGTACAACGCGGGCGCCTACGACAACCTCGTGCTCACGACCGGGATCACGTCGCGCGAGCTGGCCGCGGACAACACGTTCGCCAACCTCCTCGAGCTCGACGCGGGCGGGGCGGGGCTCGACCCGTCGAACGCGAACGTGACCGGCTACTTCCGCGAGATGTACCAGACGACCTCGCTGGCCGACGCCCTCATCGCCGGGGCGCAGGCGACCGAGACGGTCGAGCCGGCGCTCCAGAGCGGGCTCGTCGCGCTCGCCCAGTTCTACAAGGCGGCGGCGCTCGGGGCCCTCGCCGTTGGGTTCACGGACGTGGTGATCGACACGCGGACCGACGGGCCGGCGACGTACGTCCCGCGGCAGGCCGCGCTCGAAGAGGCCGTCTCGCTCCTGGCGTCCGCCGAGGACCTCCTGATCGCCACCCCGCCCAACGCGGCGTTCCGAGACGTCGTCCCGCGCGGGTTCGACCTGCTCAACACGATCCGCGCGTACCGCGCGCGGTTCGCCCTCCTCGCCGGCGACCTCGACGGAGCGCTCGCCGCGGCCGGCCGCGTGGACCCCGCGGCGACGTCGGTGTTCACCTACACGACCGACGTGACGAACCCGCTGTTCGCCGCCATCTCGCCGTCGCTCGGGCAACCCAGCTTCGCCGTCCGCGACGACCTCGGGCTGGAGAGCGTCGAGGACGACGACGGTCGGATCGCGTACTTCACCGATTCGAACGACGACACGAGCGTGAACGACTACCCGATCGAGACGGCGGCCGGCTTCATCGGCACCAGCCTGATCACCCCGCTTCCGGCTTACGTCCCCGACGAGATGCTCCTGATCCGCGCCGAAGTCCTCGCCCGGCAGGGCGACGCGGGCGGGGCGGTCGCGGCCATCAACGCCGTGCGGACCGACACCGAGGACCCGTTCGGGCTCGCCGCGAACCTCGACGCCTACGACGGCCCCACGGACCTCCAGAGCCTGCTCGACGAGATCTACTACAACCGCGCGACCGAGCTCTTCCTCCAGGGCCTCCGCCTGGAGGACGCGCGGCGCCTGAACCAGGGCGAGCCGGACCCCTCGGACCCGTTCCAGCGGACGCGGAACTTCTACCCGTTCCCGCAGCAGGAGCGGCTCGCGAACCCGGGCACGACGCCGCCCGACCCGGCCATCTAGCCGCCCCGCCCGTGACCGACCGCCCCGCCCTCCGCCTCGTCCCGACGTGGACCCGGAACGCCGAGGCGTGGACGGCGGCCGTCCGTGAGGGGAACATCCCGAGCCGCCGGGCGGGCACGGACGCGGCCGTCGTCGAGGCCGTCGTGGGCGGGCTGCCGCCGGCTGGGCGCGTGCTCGACGTCGGGTGCGGCGAGGGGTGGCTGGCACGCGCTCTCGGCGCGCTGGGCGCCTCCGTCCACGGCGTCGACGCCTCCGCCCCGCTCGTCGAGGCGGCCCGCGCCGAGGGCGGGGCGGGCGTGACCTACGACGTCCTCGACTACGAGGCGGCTGCCGCCGACCCGGACCGCCTGGGCGGACCCTACGACGTGGCCGTGTTCAACTTCTCGCTCCTCGACGACCGGGCCGCCGCCCCGCTCCGCGCCGCCGCGGCCGTGCTGGAGCGGGGTGGGCGCATCGTGGTCCAGACGGTCCACCCGCTCACGGCCGGCGCGCCGTACGCCGACGGGTGGCGCGAGGAGACGTTCGACGGCGTCGAGGGCGACTTTGAGCCGATGCCGTGGTTTTTCCGCACGCTCGGCTCGTGGGTCCGCGTGGTGACGGCGGCCGGGCTCCGGCTGACTGACGTCGTGGAGCCGGCGGACACGGACGCGCCGCTCTCGCTGATCCTGGTCGCCGAGGCGGTCTGAGGGCCACGGGCCTGAGATCACCACCCCGCCCACGGCACGGGCGGGGTGGCCGTCGTAGCGGTGTTGCATGCAACGCCAGCGGGCTGCGGCGCCCGGGCGGGGCGGACACGTACGGCCACCACGCGCAGTGTCTGCATCGGGCACACCGTGTGAGGGCGGGGCGGTCGTCGCGCCACCCCGCCCGCGCCTTGTCGAACGGGCGGGGCGGTCCTCCCCTACCCTTCCGCCTCGTCGCGCTCGGCCTCGACGTGGACCCACAGGGCCTCCTTGAGACGGTCGAGACCGCGCTGCGCGACGGCCGAGACGGGGAGCACCTCGACGTCGTCCGGGAAGCCGGCGCGGGCCTCCTCGACCCAGGCGTCGGCGAGGTCGGGGCCGACGAGGTCCATCTTGGTCAGCGCCACCAGGCGCGGCTTGTCGACGAGGTCCGGGCTGAACGCCTCCAGCTCGGCGAGCAGCGTCGCGTAGCGGGCGCCGGGGTCCTCGGCGTCGGCGGCGACGCAGAACAGGAGGACCGCGTTGCGCTCGACGTGCTTGAGGAACTGGTGGCCCAGCCCGCGCCCCTCCGACGCGCCCTCGATAAGGCCGGGAATGTCGGCGACGACGAACGAGCGCCAGTCGCCGAGGTAGACCATGCCCAGGTTGGGTTCGAGCGTCGTGAACGGGTAGTCGGCCACCTTGGGCTTGGCCGCTGACAGCGAGCTGACGAGCGTGGACTTGCCGGCGTTGGGGAAACCGACCAGGCCGACGTCGGCGAGCAGCTTGAGTTCGAGCGTCACCTCGCGCTCCTCGCCGGCCTCGCCGGGCTGGGCGTAGCGCGGGGTCTGATTCGTGGCGCTCTTGAAGTGCGTGTTGCCCAGCCCGCCCCGCCCGCCCTGCGCGAGCACGATGCGCTGGCCGTCCTCGACGATCTCGCCGAGCGCCTCGCCGGTCTCGCCGTCACGGGCGACGGTCCCGAGCGGGACGCGCAGGACGATGTCGTCGGCCGTCTTGCCCGACTTCCCCGAGCCCCCGCCCGGCTCGCCGGCCGCGGCGAAGTGGTGGCGGTTGTAGCGGAGGTCGAGGAGCGTGTACAGGTTGTCGTCGCCCTCGAGCGCGACCGACCCGCCCGCCCCGCCGTCGCCGCCGTCGGGGCCGCCGCGGGGCTCGAACTTTTCGCGGCGGAAGTGGGCGCTCCCCGGGCCGCCCCGCCCGCTGCGGACCGTGACGGTGACGTAGTCGACGAATTTCATGGGCGGGGTACGGGGTACGGGGTACGGGGTACGGGGTACGGGGTACGGGGTACGGGGTACGGGGAAGATGGTGGGCGGGGCGGGGCGGCGCCACCGGACGGGGCGGAACGCTCGGAGAAAGCACGCGGCCTCGGCCCGTAGCTTTGCACCCTTGAACCTCGAACCCTCCGACCCCGAACCCCTGAAAGACGTCACCATCTACACCGACGGCGCGTGCTCGGGCAACCCCGGCCCCGGCGGCTGGGGCGCCACGCTCGTCTACGGCACCCCGCCCGACACGATCACGCGCGACCTCAAGGGCGCCGAGCCCGAGACCACGAACAACCGGATGGAGCTGACGGCCGCCGCCGAGGCGCTCGAAGCGCTCCAGGAGCCGTGCCGCGTCCGCCTCCACTCCGACAGCGCCTACCTCATCAACGCGTTCAAGGACCGCTGGATGGACGGGTGGGTCCGGCGGGGATGGAAAAAGGCCGACAAGAAGCCGGTCCTCAACCGCGACCTGTGGGAGCGGCTGATGGCTCAGGACGAGCGTCACGACGTGGCCTGGGTCAAGGTGAAGGGCCACGCCGGCGTCCCGCTCAACGAGCACGTCGACGGCCTCGCCGTGGGCGCCATGCGCACGATGATGGCCGAGCGGTAGAGAGCGGAAAGAGCGGTAGAGAGCGGAAAGAGCGGAAAGAGCGGAAAGAGCGGAAAGAGCGGAAAGAGCGGAAAGAGCAAGATGCCCGCCCCGCCCCGCTCTCGCCACCGGGCGGGGCGGGAGCGCCGCGGAACTTTTCGGCCGCCGCCCT
>NZ_JAVRHT010000015.1:0-88541 GCF_031846415.1 Rubrivirga litoralis
CAGGCGGACACAGGGCGGCAGCGTCCTCGCTTCGGGCGGGGCGGCGGCGTCTCTGTAGCTTCGGTTCGCCATCGTGCCCTTAGCCCTGTGCCGCTGAGCGGCCCTCTGTTCGGCCGCGTTCGGAACGTTCTACTGCGATGGACTTTCCTTCTACCTGAACCCAACGCTCGGTGCCATGACCCGGCTTCTCGAACAGGCGTTTGATCGCGCGTCTCAGCTACCAGACGAGGAGCAGGACGAGCTTGCCCGCCTGTTCCTGGCAGAGTTGGAATCGGAGGAGCGTTGGGCCGAGTTGTTCGGCCGCCCGGAGTCTGAAGACCTTCTCGAGCGGCTGGCGACCGAGGCACTGGAGGAACATCGAGCCGGGAAGACTCAACCCCTCGACCCCTCAGACCTGTAGAAGCGTGCGGTCCTTCACCCGGCCGAGCTTCTGGAAGCTCTACCACCGGCTTCCTGAGCACGTTCGCCGACAAGCACGGACGTCGTACCGCCTTTTCGAGGAAGACCCGTACCACCCGAGTCTGAGATTCAAGCGCGTCAGCCAGCGCCAGCCAGTTTACTCCGCACGAGTCAGCGGCGACTACCGTGCCGTCGGAGTTCGAGACGGTGACGCGATTGTTTGGTTCTGGATTGGTCCGCACCACGAGTACGACCGCTTGTTGAAGGGGCTGTAGTCGCAGGCGCGGTAGAACCCGCCGTTGAGGCCAACACAGGGCCATCAGCGTGTTCTTCCCTGAGCGGGGCGGCGGCGTCTCCGTCGCTTCGTCCGCCCAACCCGCCCCGCCATGCCTACCTCCATCGACGAGTTCGTTGCCGAGCTGCCCAGTGATAAGCGCTAGATCGTCCTCGCCCTGCGAGAAGCGGCGGAGGACGCAATCCCCGACGCGCCCCAAGCCGTCGAATACGGCGCGCTCTGCTTCCTGAAGGGGAAACGCGCCTCGGTCGGGATCGCGCCGTACACGAACCACGTGTCGCTCATCTTCGACCGGGGCGCGGAGATGGAGGACCCGGCCGGCGTGTTGGAGGGGACTGGGGCGCTCCGCCGGCACATCACCATCCGCGACAAGAGCGAGATCGCAGGCCTGCCGGTCGAGGAATACGTCGGAGAGGGCTACAGGCTCGAATGAGCCATCCGTTCGGGGCGCCAGGACACCCGCCGTGGACCACCCCGCCCCCGGCGGGCGGGGCGGGTCCTCCCGCACACCGCGGTTGCTCCCCAGCCGCCACCCCGCCCCAGGGAGGCCGAACGGCGCCGCAGAAACACCGCCACGGCGTTCGCACTGGGGCGGGGCGGCCACCCCGCCCACGTTCGGGCTGGGCGGGGCGGCTACCCTCGGAGGGCGGCCGCGAAGATGCCCGGCAGCCGGAGCGGGCTCGGGTCCGCCGCGAAGTGCGTGAGGCGGCGGCCGGTCGCCTCGGCCGTCTCGTTCGTCACGAACCACAGCGGCTTCGGGGCCGTGTGCGTCTCGCCGAGCAGGAGCGAGCGCGGGAACGGCGCGAACGGCCCCGACACGACCGTCTTCTGCGGCCGCTCGAACAGGTACGCGTTGTGGACGATGCCCGTCCCGCTCTGGATGTCCTGCCGCTCGTGGCCCGGGAACGCGCCCCACGTGCCCTGGGCGATGAAGAAGCCCACGCCGCTCCACGCGTTGACCCCGATCGTCCCGTAGCGGAGCCGCGCGATGGCGTCCCAGAAGCGGTCGCCCAGGCGCCGGAGCGTCCGCGGGTGGATGAGGACGGTCGCGCCGAGCGTGCCGGCGACGTGGTCGTTGCAGAAGTCGACGGCCCGGTCGAGCCACTCGCCCGCGTCCTCGTCGCCCGCCCCGCCCGGGAGCGACGTCACGGCGAGGGCGCCGCCGAAGACCTCCTCGGTCAGCGCGTAGGTGTCGTCCGGCGGCACGTCGGCGACGAGCGTGCGGGCTCCGGTCGGGCCGAGCCGCTCGGCCGAGTCGGGGTAGGCCGCGTGGAGGGCGTCGACGCGGTCGCCGGCGCCGGGGTAGTAGGCCGGGCGGTCGGGGAGCTCGCGGAGCGTGCGGCGGACGGCGTGGACGAACGCCTCGCGCTGCGGCCACGCGCGCGGGACCACGGCGGCCTGGCTCGCGATGCAGTTGAACCCGCCGTTGTGCATCTTCTGCGACGCCACGTTCGCCGCCTGGAAGTCCAGGTCCGGCTCCGACCAGTCGCCCGGGACGACGAGCACCGGGCTCACGCCGCCCAGTTCGCTCGTCACGCGCTTCGAGATCTGCGGCTCGTCGCGCGCCTTCCGCCCCGCCCCGCCCGTGCCCGTGCCGTAGACGATGGCGTCGTGGGTCTGGGCGCTGCCCGTCACGTGGATCTCGTCGACGAGGTCGTGGCGCGTCAGGTGCTCGCCCACGTCGACGCCGCCGTAGGCGAAGCGGAGGAAGCCGCGGTCGACGAACTCGGCGAAGACCTCTTCGAGGACCGGCCCGAGGTAGCTGTTGACCGGGTTCATCTTGAGGACGACGACTTGGCCCTCGGCGTACAGCTTGTAGAGCACGTCGAGCGGGGCGATGGCCGCGATGTTGCCGGCGCCGAGCACGACGGCGACGGCGCCCTCGGGCGCGGGCTCGTCGTAGAACGTGGCCATCGTCTGGGGGAGCGAGGCCGGCGTCACGCCCGGCTCCATCCACACGTCGACCTCCATGCCGCTGAACAGGAGGTGGTCGTAGGCGCCGTCCGGGAGCACGCGGACGAGCGTCTGGCCGTCCGGCCGCTGCCGCGTCTTGCCCTCGACCAGCTCGTGGAGCGTGCCGGCCTGGACGTGCTCGAGCGTCCGTGCGAGCGGGGCGACGTAGTTGGCGACGGCCCACGGCCCCGTCGTCCACTCCTCGCCCCGCAGCGGCGAGCCCTCGGGGAGCCCCTTGGCGCGCGAGGCGACCGTCACCCACCGCCCCGCCGCCCGGCCGACGCGCTCGGGGAGCCGGTTGAGCAGGTCCACCTTCTGCGGGATCGGGAGCCGCGCCCACTCGGTCGCGTGCGCCGCGAGCTCGCGGAGCGCGGCGTCGATCTGGTCGGTGGGCGTGTCGGCGGGGCGGGGCGGGAGGTCCATGGCGGGAGCGGCGGGTGACGAGCGATGAGCGACGGGTGACGGGCAAGAGCGCCACCCCGCCCGTTGGCGGTCTGCGGGGCGGGGTGCGGCCGCCCCGCCCTCGCGGCAGGGCGCGTCTGGACGGCCGTAGGGACACGGCTCGCCGTGTCCGCGGGGTGGCAGGTCGTCGGGGCGGGGCGGTGCGTGTGCGGGCGGGGCGGCGGTCCCAAACGCGCGCCACCCCGCCCCTGTGCGCGGGCGGGGTGGCTAGGCAGCGGCGGCCGCGGCGGCCGCCGGGGCGCGCTCCAGGATGAGGTCGGCCGCCTTCTCGGCGATCATGATCGTCGGCGCGTTCGTGTTGCCGCGCGTGAGGGTCGGCATCACGCTCGCGTCGACCACGCGGAGGCCGGCGACGCCGCGGACGCGGAGGGCGGGGTCGACTACGGCCCGGTCGTCGGTCCCCATCTTGCACGTCCCGACGGGGTGGTAGAGCGTCTCGGAGTGGGCGCGGAGGAACGGGCCTATCTCGGCGTCGTCGGTGAGCACGCGCTCGGGCTCGTAGGGGCCGGCGTTGACGTCGGCGAAGGCGTCGGCGTCGGCGATCTGCTGGCCGAGGCGGAGCGCCCAGATGCTCCGGCGGAGGTCCTCGCCGGCCTCGTCCGAGAAGTAGCGCGGGTCGATGAGCGGCTTGGCCCGCGGGTCGGCGCTCCCCAGGCGGACCGTCCCCCGGCTCGCGGGCGTCAGGACGAGGCCGGCGACCGAGTAGCCCGACTCGCCCGGCGGGTTCCGCGTGCCGTGGCCGAGGAAGAAGCCCGGCGCAAAGTGGTACTGGACGTCCGGCGCCTCCAGGTCGGGCGACGAGCGGACGAACGCCCCGCCCTCGGCCACGTTGCTCGTGAACGGGCCGGTCTTGCGCGCGAGGTAGGTGAGCAGGTTGCGCCCCGCGTGCCGCAGCGACTCGGCCGCGTCGAGCGTGCCGCGGTCCGTCGTGTGCCGCGTGACGCCGTGGACGAGGTGGTCCTGGAGGTTCTCGCCCACGCCCGGCGCGTCCAGCACGACCTCGACGCCGTGCGCCTTCAGGTGCGCCGCCGGGCCGATCCCGGACAGCATGAGCAGGTGCGGGCTCCCGAACGCGCCCGCCGCGAGGATCACCTCGCGCGCGGCCCGCGCCGTGACGGCCTCCCCGCCCCGCTCGACCACGACGCCCGTGGCGCGCGTCCCGCCCTGGCCGTCGCCGCCCGGCGTCTCGAACACGACGCGGTGCGCGAGCGCGTCGGTCCAGACGGTCAGGTTGGGGCGGCGGCGGGCGGGGTGGAGGTAGGCCCGCGCCGCGCTCCACCGCTGGCCGCCCTTCTGCGTCACCTGGTAGAGCCCGAAGCCCTCCTGGCCGCCGCTGTTGAAGTCGTCGTTGCGCGAATAGCCCAGCTCGACGCCGGCCTCGACGAACCGATCCGTGAGAGACGTCGGGCTCCGCTGGTCCGACACTACGAGCGGCCCATCGGTCCCGTGCGCGGGGTCGCCGGTGTGGACCTGCTGGTCCTCGCTCTTGAGGAAGTAGGGGAGCACGGCGTCGGCGTCCCAGCCCTCCGCCCCGCCCTCGGCCCAGCCGTCGTAGTCGGCGGCGTGGCCGCGGATGTAGATCATCGCGTTGATCGACGACGACCCGCCGAGCATCTTCCCGCGCGGCTGGTACAGGCGGCGGCCGCCCAGGTCCTCCTGCGGCTCGGTCCGGTAGTTCCAGTCGCTCGGCCCCTCGAACAGCTTGTGGAATGCGGCCGGGATGAGGACGTTTTTGTCCTCGTCCTCCCCGCCCGCCTCCAGGAGCAGGACCGTGTGCTCGCCCGAGGCCGTGAGCCGGTCGGCCAGCACGCACCCGGCCGAGCCGGCGCCGACGATGACGTAGTCGAAGGTGGAGTCGGGCATGGGGCGGGGCGGCCGGTGGAGAGGCGGTGAAGGTAGTCCAGGTGAACGCCGTTAACCTCGCCGTCCGTTCCCGGCGGCCCCGTCGCGCTCCCGCCCCGCCCCGCCCGTCTCGGCGCGCGCCGCGGGCGGGGCGGCCCGTCTCGTTCGCCACCCCGCCCTGGCGCCCCACGTCGGGCGGGGCGGTCAGCTTCTCCCCTCCTCTTCTCTTCACCCGCTGTCAGGCGGCTAGTCCGAGAGCATCGGCACGCTGGTCAGCCGCTCGCACTCGGCCCAGAGGCGGGCGCGCGTGCCCAGGCTGAGCGCGCCACCCGGCGGGTTCACCTCGACGGGGCGCCCCCACATCTTGTGCCTCGGCCCGAACAACGCGCCGCCGCGCGCGAACGGGTCCGTCCCGGCGCGGAGCTGGGGGAGCGCGCCCTCGGCCGCCGTCATCGCGACGCGGTCCATGCCCAGGCCGTAGAGCGCCTTTTCGAGAACCGAGTCGCTCTCCTCGGCGCTCGTCTGCTGGAGGTTCGTGTTCGAGAGCCCGGGGTGGGCGGACAGCGAGAGCGTCGTCGAGCCGGCGTTCTGGAGCCGGCGGTTCATCTCCAGGGCCAGCATGAGGTCGGCCAGCTTGGACTGGTTGTAGGCCGACCACCGGCCGTAGCTCTCGCGGCCTTGGAGGTCGTCGAACGAGATCGAGCCCGACCACGCGGCGAGGCTGGAGAGCCACACGACGCGGCTGTTGTCGGTCGCGAGGAGCGCGTCGAGGAGCCGCCCCGCCAGCGCGAAGTGCCCGAGCACGTTGACGCCGAACTGCGTCTCGAACCCGTCGTCGGTCTCGCTCCGCGGGATCGCCATGACGCCGGCGTTGCAGTACAGGAGGTCGAGGCGGCCGTACCCGCTCCCGAACCGCTCGGCAAAGTCGCGGACCGAGTCCAGGCTGGCGAGGTCCAGCACCTCGACGTCGACGGCCGCGTCCGGCACGTCGCGGCGGACCTCGGCGCGGGCGTGCTTGGCCTTGCCCTCGTTCCGGCACGCCATGACGACGTGGGCGCCCTTGCGGGCGAGCTCGCGCGTGGTTTCGAGGCCGAGGCCGCTGTTGGCGCCCGTCACGACGGCCGTGCGGCCGGTGAGGTCGGGGATGTCGGCGGCGGTCCAGGAACGGGAGGGCATGGGAGCGGGGTGGGGAGGGCTCGGCCTACGCCCCCGCCCCGCCCGGGTGTCCCGCACGGACCCGCACGGTAGCTTCGCCCCGCCCATGCCTCCGACCCCGCGCCCCGGGCGCCCGCTCTCCCGCCCCGCCCTCGCCGTGCTCGTGGCGCTCGTCATGGCGGCGTTCGCGGCCAACTCGGTCCTCGCCCGCCTCGCCCTGCGGACGACCGCGATCGACGCGGCGACGTTCTCGGCGGTCCGCCTCGCGGCGGGCGGGGCGGTCCTCGCGCTCGTCGCGCGGCGGGGCGGCTCCTGGGGGCGGGGCGGGAGCTGGCCGTCGGCGCTCGCCCTGTTCGTCTACGCCGCCGCGTTCTCGTTCGCCTACCTCGCGCTGTCGGCCGGCGCCGGCGCGCTCGTCCTGTTCGGGGCCGTCCAGCTCACGATGATCGGCTGGGGCCTGGCGCACGGCGAGCGGCTCTCGGCGGCGCAGAGCGCCGGCCTCGCCCTGGCCGTCGGGGGCCTCGTCCTCCTCCTCGCGCCGGGCGTGACCGCCCCGCCCGCCGTCCCCGCGCTGCTGATGGCGGCGGCGGGCGCGGCGTGGGGCGCCTACTCGCTGCGCGGGCGGGGCGCCGTGCGGCCGGCGGCGGAGTCGGCCGGCAACTTTCTGCGGGCGTCGCTCCTCGGCGCCACGCTCCTGACCGTGGCGGCCGCGGGCGGGGCGGTGCGCCTCGACGGCGCCGGGCTCGCCTACGCCGCGCTCTCGGGCGGCGTGACGTCGGGGCTGGGCTACGCCGCGTGGTACGCCGTCCTCCCCGCCCTCCGCACGACGACGGCGGCGACGGTCCAGCTCAGCGTGCCGGTGCTGGCCGCGCTGGGCGGCGCGGCGCTCGTGGGAGAGCCCGTCACGCTCCGGCTGGCCGCCGCGTCAGCGGTGACGCTGGGGGGCGTGGCCGTCGTCGTGCGGGGCGGTGGCGGCCGCCGCGCGCGGCCGCAGACCTGAGGCGGCGTGGGGGAATGCCCGGTGGCCTGGACTGTGCGCAGGAGCACTCCTAGGCCGTTTTCTCAGAGGGCGTTCAGCGTTGGCCTCTAGAACGGCGGGCGGTCTGGTCGGATGTTGTATTCGTCCCCCGCGGACCTCCTTCCCCCAGACCGATGAACGCCCTCCTCGCCCCGCTCCCGTCCCACTTCGCGCTTCGCTCCGCCCTCGCCGTCACGGTGTTCGTGACGAGCTTGATGGCAGTGTTCGGCTAGGACGCGGCCAGGGCCGACAGGCGGGGAGGCGGCCGGAGCCGGCACCGCCCCGCCCCGCCCGCGGAGCGCGAGCTACTCGGCGCCTTCCCAGGTCAGGATATCCTCCTCGTTTTTGGTCTCGGCCTCGGGCGGGGTGGACCACTCGGCGCACTCGGGCAGCTCCGGCTTTTTCTCGGTGATGTTGTACCCGAGCTGCTGCCACTGCGTCGCCAGGTAGGTGTTCCACTCGGCGTAGTGCGCCCATTCGGCGGGCAGCTCGTCGTCGGCGTAGATGGCCTCGACGGGGCACGCGGGGACGCACGCGTTGCAGTCGATGCACTCGTCGGGGTGGATCGCGAGGAAGTTCGGCCCCTCGTAGAAGCAGTCGACGGGGCAGACCTCGACGCAGTCGGTGTGCTTGCAGTTGATGCAGGGCTGGGCGACGACGTACGGCATGGGGCGAATCCGGGCGGGGGGCGTGCCCGTTACCGGGCGGGGCGGGGCGGCGGCTAGACGGTCGCCCTCGCTGACCCACCCCGCCCGCCCGTGTTCCGCGCCCTCGCCCGCCCCGCCCTCCTCCTCGCCGCGCTCGCCGCCGTCTCGGGGTGCAGTGCGTCGAACCGGCTCGGCGAGGTGGCCCTCCCCGGCCGCCGCGTGGCCGTCGCCGCGGCCATCCCGCCGGCGCCGCGCGTCCAGGCGGGGAGCCCGCTCGAGGCCGGCGTCAACCCGTGGGACCCCGTGGGCACGGCCGTCCGCCGCGAGACGTCCGAGGCCAAGCGGCGCCAGGCCGTGCGCGCGCAGGCGCGGCTCGACAGCGTCGTCGCGCGCGTCGACGTGGCCGACCGGATCGCGCGGCGGACGCTGGCGCGGACGGCCCAGGCCCTCGGGTTCGCGCCCGCCGACCGCCCCGCCGACGCCGACTTCGTGCTCGACCTCCGCGTCCGCGACTACGGCCTCGTCGCCGACTCCTTCGAGGGCGACACGTTCTTCGTGCTCGTCGGCGAGGCCCTGTTCCTCGACGCCCAGACCGGCGCCGAGCTGTGGCGGACGGACCTCGACGAGCGCGAGGTGGTCGACCGGACCGTGTTCCGGCTCCCGGCCATCCCGGGCAACGTCGTCACCGGCCGCGCGCTCGCGGCGCTCTCGTCGGGCGAGATGGCCGCCGGCCTCCAGCGCCTGGGCGACCTCGCGGCCGAGCGCATCGCGGCCCGCCTCGTCCGCGACTACGAGCGCTCGCGCTGACCGCCCCGCCCGAGGCGGGGTGGCCCGGAGCCCACTCAAGAAGGGTACAGGGTGCGAGGTACAGGGTACGTGGCCCCGAACGGCCTCCTCGATCCGTACCCCGTACCGAGTACCCTGTACCCACCCGGAGGGTGGCCTACCCGAGCAGCTCGTCGAAGATGTCCGACTGCTTGAGCGGCGGCACGATGTCGAAGTGCTCGTACGCCCGCCGCGTGGCGACGCGGCCGCGCGGGGTGCGCGCGATGAACCCCTCCTGGATGAGGTACGGCTCGTAGACCTCCTCAATCGTTCCCGAGTCCTCGCCGACGGTGACGGCGATGTTCGAGACGCCGACGGGGCCGCCGTCGTGCTTTTCCATGAGCGTGAGGAGGATGCGGGCGTCCATGTCGTCGAGGCCGGCCTCGTCCACGTCGAGCGCGTTGAGGGCGTGGTCGGCCACGGCGCGCGTGACGCGGCCGTCGCCCGGGCCGGCGGCCGTCTCGACCTCGGCGAAGTCGCGCGTCCGGCGGAGCAGCTTGTTCGCGATCCGCGGCGTGCCGCGGCTGCGGCGGGCGATCTCGTGGGCGCCGTCCTCCTCGATCTCGACGTCCATCAGCGACGCGCTCCGGAGCACGATCCGCCGGAGGAGGTCGGCGTCGTAGTAGTCGTACCGGAAGTCGACGCCGAAGCGGGCGCGGAGCGGGGCGGTCAAAAGGCCCTTCCGCGTGGTCGCGCCGATGAGCGTGAACGGCGGGAGCGCGATGCGGACCGACCGCGCGGAAGGGCCGGAGTCGATGAGGATGTCGATCGCGTAGTCCTCCATGGCCGAGTACAGGTACTCCTCGACGACGGGCGCGAGCCGGTGGATCTCGTCGATGAACAGGACGTCGCCCTCGTTGAGGTTCGTGAGCAGGCCCGCGATCGAGGCCGGCTTGTCGAGCGCCGGCCCCGACGTGGTCTTGACCTCGGCGCCCATCTCCTCGGCGATGATGAACGCGAGCGTCGTTTTCCCCAGCCCCGGCGGCCCGCTCAGGATCACGTGGTCGAGCGCCTCGCCGCGCTGGAGGGCGGCCGTGATGAACACGCGGAGGTTGTCCTTGATCTTCTGCTGCCCGATAAAGTCGTCGAGCGCGCGCGGGCGGAGCGCTTTCTCGAGGTCGGCCTCCTGGCCCGGGAGCGGGGCGGAGGCGTCGCGGGGGGCGGTCGTCATGGTGTGCGGGGGCGGTTAGCGGGCAAGGTAGCGTGGCAGGGTGACAGGGCGTGTCACCGCCCCGCCCGCAGGCTCCGCCCCGCGCCGAACGCCCAGGCGGGGCGGTAGGTTGAGGCTGCCCGTTGGGTCTGCCCTCTGGGTCCGCCCCGCCCGCCGCCACCCCGCCCCGCACCGCTCGCCATGCCAACTGCGACCGCCGTCCGGTTCCGCCCCGCCCTCGCCGCGCTCCTCCTCCTCCTCGCGTCGGCGCCCGCCGGCGCCCAGGTCGCCGAGCGGCTGGCCGACCTCCGCTTGGCGACGGCCGTCCGCCTCGCGCTCGTTGACGACGCGCGGACGCGCCCGTTCGACGTCTCGGTCACGGCCCGGGGCGGGGTGGTCGAGGTCGAGGGCGCCGTGCCAGACGCCGACCGGGCCGCGCTCCGAGCCATCGCCCTCGGCGTCCCCGGCGTGCGGCGCCTGGCTGGCGACGCGCCCGCCGGCGCGCGTCCACTCCGCCCCGCCCCGCCCGCTTCGAGCGGGGCGGCGCCTCCGGCCGAGCGGGACAGGGCGGCGGCGCCCCGTTCGGCGGAGCCGGCGGGCGGGGCGGCGTACCACGTCGTCCGGCCGGGCGACACGCTGTTCTCGCTCGCCCGGCGCTACGAGACGACGGTCGAGGAGGTCCTCCGGCTCAACGGCCTGCGCTCGCCGTCGATCAGCGTCGGCCAGCGCCTCCGCGTCCGGTAGCCCGCCCCGCCCATGCGTCGGACCGCGGGCGGGGCGGGGAGGACACGGCCTCTTCTCCTCCCCGCCTCTCCTCCTCATCTGGTCAGGCGCGGACGAGGTTGCGCAGGATGAACGTCACGTTCTCGCGCCGCTCGCGGAGCCGCCGCGAGTAGTACGGGAGCCACTCGGTCCCGTACGGCACGTAGACGCGCATCCGGTACCCGTCGCGCACGATCTGGCGCTGCGTCTCGGGGCGGAGCCCGTAGAGCATCTGGAACTCGAACGCGTCGCGGTCGATGTCGTGCTGCTCGACGTGCTGGCGGACGGCCTCGATCAGCTGGTCGTCGTGCGTGGCGATGCCGGGGTAGCGGCCGTCGTCGAGGAGCGTCCGCGCGAGGCGGCGGAAGTGCCACCGGATCGTCGGCATGTCCTGGTACGCGATCGAGGCCGGCTCGCCGTAGGCCCCCTTGCACAGCCGCACGCGGGCCTGGAGCTCGACCATGCGTGCGACGTCGGCGTCAGTCCGGTGGAGGTACGCCTGGAGGACCGGCCCGACGTGGTCGGGGAAGTCGGGGTAGACGGCCTCGAACAGGTCCAGCGTCGACTGCGTGAGGTCCGAGCCCTCCATGTCGAGCCGGACGAAGAGGTCGGCGTCGCGGGCGCTCGTGAGCACCTCGCGGAGGTTCTGCTCGCACAGGTCGCGGTCGATGACCTGGCCCAGCATCGAGAGCTTGATCGAGATGCCGACGGCGTCGGCCGGGACGCCGCGCTCGTCGCGGAGGCCGGCCAGCCGGCCGACGAGGTCGGCGTAGGCGTCGGCCGCCGCGCCGGCCCGGTCGCGGTCGGCGACGTGCTCGCCCAGGAGGTCGAGCGTGACGAAGAGGCCGTCGTCGAGGAGGGCGCCGAGGGCGGGGAGGGCGGCGTCGAGCGTTTCGCCGGCGACGAACCGGCGGGCGAGCGCAAACGGGAGCTTCATGGCGGCGCCCTCGGGGCGCGAGGTAGAGAAGGTGGAACGGTGTGTGTACAGGCCGGACGTGTACCTCCGCCACCCCGCCCCGGGTCCGCCGGGCGGGGCGGCGTTACGAAACACCCCTATGGAGCCCGCTTCTCCCCCCCGCCCCGCCCCGCCCTGGCTCGACCGCTGGGTTGCCGACGTCGGCCTCGCCGGCCGGCCGGCGGCGGTCCGGCGCGCCCGCGTGGTCGTCGCGAGCGGGGCGCTGCTCCTGGTGGGCTACGCGCTGCTCGCGGCCGGGCTCGTGGCCGGGGGCGCCCCGCTCGCGCCCCGCGTCCAGATCGCCGCGGCCGCGCTCGCCACGGCGCTCGCGGTCGGCCTCGTCCGGTGGGGCGGCCGGGTCCGCGCCGCGGCCGCGCTGCTCACGCTCTCGCTCACGGCGTCGGCCCTGCTCCAGTCGGCCTTTGACGCCGGCATCCGGGACCCCGCCCTGGGCCTCCTCGCGCTCGCCCCGCTCGTCGCGGCCATGACCTCGGGCGCCCGGCTCGCCCTCGCGAACGCCGTCGTGGGCATCGCCGGCGTGCTCGCGCTCTACGCCGCCGGCACGCTCGGCGCCGCCGCCCCGCCCGCCTCGACGGCCGACCAGCTCGACGTCTACGCCGCCCTTATCGTCTCGTGCGTGGCGCTCGCCTCGGCGCTCGCCGGGGTGCTCTACGACCGCCACGTGGGCCGGGCGCTGTCCGAGGCCGAGGGCGAGGCGGCCCGGCTCCGCGACGCGCTCCGCGCCTCCGACGCTCGGCACCGCTCCCTCTTCGACCATATCCCCGTCGGGATGTACCGGACGTCGCTGGGCGGGGAGGTCCTGCTCGCGAACGCGTCGCTGGCCCGGATGATCGGGGCGGCCTCCGCCGACGCCGCCTGCGGCCTCAACGTGGCCGCGGTCTACGCCGACCCGCAGGACCTCGAGCGGTTCGGCGCGCTCGTCCGCCGCGACGGCGAGGTCCGCCGGTTCGAGGCCCGGTGGCGCGCGCCCGACGGCGGCACGCGCCACGTCCGCATCAGCGGGCGGGCCGCGGTCGACGCCGACGGCGCCCCGCTCTACCACGAGGGCACGGTCGAGGACATTACGGCCGAGCGCGAGGCGCGCGAGGCCCTGTTCCAAAGCGAGGCCCGGTTCCGGGCGCTCGTCCAGCGCTCGACCGACGTCGTCGTCGTCGTCGACCGGGCGGGGCGGCTGACCTACGTGAGCCCGTCCGTCACCGGCCTCCTCGGGCGCTCGCCCGAGTCGCTCGTCGGGACCAACATGATCGGGGTCGTCCACCCCGACGACCGCGACGAGGCGGCGGCCGCCGTCGAGGCCGCGGCCGTCGTCCACGGCGCCCGCGCCGAGATCCGCGTGTGCCACGCCGAGGGCCACTTCGTGTTCGTCGAGGCCGCCGGGACTCCGCTCTACGACGACCCCAGCGTGCGCGGCCTCGTCCTCAACCTCCGCGACGTGACCGAGCGGAAGCGGGCGCAGGCCGTGCTCGTGCAGGCCAAGCGCCAGGCCGAGGAGGTGGCCCTGCTCAAGAGCACCTTCCTGGCCAACATGAGCCACGAGATCCGCACGCCGCTCACGGCCATCCTCGGGTTCTCCGACGTGCTCGCCGAGGAGATCGGCGACCCCCACCTGAGAGAGTTCGCCGACCTGATCGCGCGGAGCGGCCGGCGCCTCATGGACACGCTGAACTCGGTGCTCGACCTGGCCCGGCTCGAAGCCGGCCGCGGCGACCTCGAGGCCTGCCCCGTCGACGTGACGGCCCTGGCCGAGGAGACGGCCGAGATGCTCCGCCCGACGGCGGTCGACAAGGGGCTGGCGCTGGAGGCCGTCGTCGAGCGGCGCCCGCTCGTGTCCGTGCTCGACGAGGCCGCCCTCGCTCGCGTGCTCCACAACCTCGTCGCCAACGCCATCAAGTTCACGCCCGAGGGCTCGGTCACGGTCGCCGCCCGGTCCGAGGGCCGCTCGGTCGTCGTCGAGGTCCGCGACACGGGCATCGGGATCGAGGAGGCGTTCCTGCCCAGCGTGTTCGGCGAGTTCGAGCAGGAGTCGAGCGGGACCGAGCGGACGCATGACGGGGCCGGCCTGGGGCTGGCCATCTCGCGCCAGCTCGTCGAGCGGATGGACGGGACGATCTCGGTGGCGAGCGAGAAGGGCGTGGGCACGACGTTCACGATCACGTTCCCGGCCGTGGGCGCCGAGCCCGACGGCCCCGACCGGCGCCCCCTCGTCCTGGTCGTTGACGACCAGCCGCAGGCCCGCGAGGTCGCCCGCCGCGCGCTCGGCGACCGGTTCCGCGTGGCGCTCGCCGAGAGCGGCCCGGCGGCCATGGAGGCCGTCGCCGAGGAGCGGCCCG
Source organism: Rubrivirga litoralis (assembly GCF_031846415.1). NCBI lineage: Bacteria > Pseudomonadati > Rhodothermota > Rhodothermia > Rhodothermales > Rubricoccaceae > Rubrivirga > Rubrivirga litoralis. The sequence continues at coordinate 13,815 of NZ_JAVRHT010000015.1, forward strand.
TGGCCGTGGTCCTCGACATCCACCTGGGCCGGTCGATCTCGGGCGAGGACGTCATGCGGACGCTCCGCGAGACGCCGGCGTTCGCGGGCCTCCCTCTCGTGGCCGTGACGGCGTACGCGCTCTCGGGCGACCGCGCGCGCTTCCTGGCGAAGGGGTTCGACGCCTACGTCCGGAAGCCGTACGACCGGGGCGTGCTCGTCGAGGCCGTGATGCAGGCCATCTTCGACCGGGACGAGGCCGCGGCCGACCGCCCCGCCCCGCCCGCCGCGCTGGCTGGCGCCGACCACCGGTTCGTCGCGCGGACGGCCGCCCCGCTCGTGGAGGCCGGGCCGAGGAGAGAAGAGGTGTAGAGGAGACGAGGCAGAGAGGCGAACCTGCTCGACCTCTCTTCCTCGTCTCCTCCTCCCGCGGGCGGGGTGGGGAACCGCTCGCGGGCGGGGCGGCGTCCCCCCGCGCCCACCGCCCCGCCCTCCAGGGCCGCCCCGCCCGTGTCTAGATCCCTCGCCGTCGTCGGCGCCGGCCCCGCCGGGCTCGCGGCCGCCCACGCCCTCGCCGGCTCCGGCGTCGCCGTCACCGTCTTCGAGAAGAGCCGCGGCGTCTCGGGCCGCGCCGCCACGCGCTGGCGCGACGCGCCGGGGCCGGACGGCGAGCCGTTCCGGTGGCGGTTCGACCACGGCGCCCAGTACCTCAGCCCCGACGCCGACTCGCGCGCGGCCGGCCTCGTCCGCAGCCTGGGCGGGGTGGTCGACGTTGAGGGCGCCGTGTGGCCGTTCGACGACGACGGCCGGCTCCGCCCCGACCGCGCGCGGGCGGAGCCCGGCCTGCGCTGGACGTGGCCCGACGGGATGGCCGACCTCGGCCGGCGGCTCCGCGACGCGACGCCCGGCCTCGACCTCCGCAACGGAGCCCGCGTGACGCGCCTGGTCCGCGAGGGCGGGGCGTGGACGGTCGAGACCGACGACGGCCACGCGGGGACCTTCGACGCCGTCCTCCTCACCCCGCCCGCGCCGCAGACGGCCGGCCTCCTCCGCGAGAGCGACGTGGGCGGGGCGGACGGCGAGGCGCTCGCGCGCGCGCTGGGCGGGGCGGGTTACCGCTCGCAGTTCACGGTCGCCTGGGGGATCACCGCCCCGCTCGACCGGCCGGGCGCGTTCTACGCGCTCGTTAATGCGGACGAGCACGGCGGGCGGGGCGGCGGCCACGACGTGGCCTGGCTCGCGTTCGAGAGCGACAAGCCGAACCGGGCGCCCGACGGCGCCCACATCGTCCTGGCGCAGATGTCCGACGCCTGGACGCAGGCCCACTACGACGACGCGCAGGCCGACGTGGTGGCGGCCGCCGCCGAGGCCGTCGCCGACCTCGTCGGCCCGCTCCCCGGCCCGGCGTGGACCGACACGCAGCGGTGGCGCTACTCGCTCCCCGACGGCGCCGCCGACGCGGACGCGCTGGAGGCGGCCGCCGCCCACGGCCTGTTTTTCGCCGGCGACTACACGGCGGGCAAGGGACGCGTGCACCTCGCGCTGGAGGAGGGGCTGGCGGCGGCGGACCGCGTCCGCGCCTGGGCCGGCTAGCCCACCGCCCCGCCCGCACAGTTCGGCGGGGCGGGGTGGGGGGGCACCCGCCCCTACTCGGTCGCCCTCGCCGGCGTCATCTCGCGGATCACCACGAGGCCGTCGAGCACGAGCGGCCACCCCGCCCGCATCTCGGTGTAGCCCAGCGGCCGGGCCAGGAGCGGGGCGTTGAGCCAGGCGCCCGCCTCCGTCTGCGCGAGCGCGCGGAGGTCGAGGAAGGCGGCCGTCTCGAACGGGGCGGCGCAGGCGAGCGCTTCGAGGCTGCCCGGCGACGGGGGCGGAATGGCCTCGACGGGCAGGTCGAGCGGGGCGGCGCCCCAGGCTCCGCCGCAGGCCGTGAAGGCGACCGCGCGGTAGCCGTCGCCCAGCGCGGCCGAGGCGGCGTCGCCCATCGTGACCGCCTCGTCGTAGCTCCACGCCGGGTCCAGGTTGTCGACGGCCGCGAGCCGGCGGACGGCGTGCGACGACGCGGCCCACACCACGAGCGGGGTGGCGGAGCCGCGTGCGAGGTACGCGACATTCTCGCCCATCTGGCGGTCGCGGGGCGTCGAGCGCTGCACCCAGAACTGCGCCGCAGCCGCCAGGAAGCCGCCGAGAACGAGGCCCTCCTCCTCGGCGCCCGCCCCGCTCAGCGCGGCGCGGTAGTCGGCGACGGCGCCCTCGATCTCGTCCCGGAGCGAGTCGGAGACGGCGGGGCGCTGGAACCGCGAGTAGGCGCCGAGCACGCGCCGGACCTCGGGCCACCGGCCGTCGAGGGCGCCCGCGTTGGCGAGCGCCCGCTCGACTTGGTCCCAAGCCGCCGCCCCGCCCGTTTGCGGCGTCACGTCGAGGCCGACGACACGCAGCGGGCGGGGCGAGCCAGCGGTCGAGGCGGCGTAGGCCAGCCCCGCCCGCGCCTCCCGCGCCGTCGTCCACACGTAAGGCGCGACCGAGTCGATCCGCGCGAGCGCGTCGGCGGGAGACGTGAGCGGGAGCGCCTCCGTGAGGCCGGACGCTTCGAGTGCGAGCGTCTCCGCCCCGCCCCGCTCGTGGAGCAGCCGCGTGAGCGCGCTGCGGACGAGGAAGGCCGCGCCGTCGCCGTGCGTGGGCTCGCTCAGGGCGACGACGCGGGCGCCGGCGACGGCGTCGAGGAACGGGCCGCCGGCCGCGCTCGCCGGGTCGGCCAGGAGCCCGTCGAGCGGCGCGACGTGAGGTGCGAGCCAGACGGCCCGGGCGCTGTCGGCGGGCGCGGGCTGCGCCGCGAGCGGGAGCGCGACGAGGAGGGCGGCGAGCGGGGCGAGGCGCATGGGCGGGGCGGGCTCAGGGGCTACCGGGCGGACGGTCCGGCGCCGGTCGAGACACCCGACGGCCGGCCGCGTTGCCGCCCCGCCCCCGCTCCCTCACGGGGCGGACCAGTCAGAGACTGTTTGGTAGAGGTTCTCCCTCCCCCACCGGGGGAGGGCCGGGGTGGGGGACAGACATCGGAGCGGCCGTCGAGGGCGGGGCGGCCGCCTCGGGTCCCCCCTCCCAGCCTCCCCCCGCTGGGGGGAGGAGCCTCGAAACCGGCTACCAAACAGTCTCTCAGGGGGCGGGGCGAAGGATGTCCGCGACGGCCCGGTGCTTGACGGCCTCCCCGAACAGGCACAGCCCGGCGTTGACGACGCACAGCGCGGCCGTCCCGTAGAGCACGAACGGCTCGCCCCGCCCCTTCCGAAGCGTGGCCTCGCCGACCAGCGAGAGCCCGAACCCGACCGACGCGAGCCCGAGCGGGGCGAACCGCCGCCACGTCTTGAGGTGCGGCTCGGCCGAGCGCGCGGGCAGCGCGGGCGCCGCGGGGCGGGGGACGGCGGAGAGCGGCGGGTCGGGCATCGGATCGGGAGGCAGGAGGCGTGGGCGGGGCGGACCCAAACGGGCGGGCCGGCGTGTCCTACGCGAACCCCCACCCCGCCCTTTGGGTCCGCCCGTTCCATGTCCGCCTCCACCCCGCCCGATCACGTCGCCGGCCTCCGCGAGAGCTACGAGCGCGGCGCGCTCGACGCCGCCGACCTCCCCGCCACCCCGCTCGCGCTCTTCGAGCGGTGGTTCGCCGACGCCCAGGCCGCCGACGTCCCCGAGCCCAACGCGATGACGCTGGCGACCGTCGGCGCGGACGGCGCGCCCTCGGCCCGAGTCGTGCTCCTGAAGGGCGTCGACGAGCGCGGGTTCGCGTTCTACACCAACTATGAGAGCCGGAAGGGCCGCGAGCTGGACGCCTCGGGCCGCGCCGCGCTCGTGTTCTGGTGGCCGGCGCTCGAGCGGCAGGTCCGCGTCGAGGGCCGCGTCGAGCGCGTGGCCGACGACGAGGTCGAGGCCTACTACGCGAGCCGCCCGCGCGGGAGCCGCCTCGGCGCCTGGGCGAGCCCGCAGAGCCGGGTCATCCCCGACCGCTCCGTCCTCGACCAGCGCCTCGCCGACGCCCAGGCCGCGCACCCCGACGACCCTCCCCGCCCGCCGTTCTGGGGCGGCTACCGCGTGGTCCCCGAGGCCGTCGAGTTCTGGCAGGGCCGCCCGAGCCGGCTCCACGACCGCCACGTCTACCGCCGCGAGCCCGGCTCCACGGGCGGGGCGGGGTGGCGCACCGAGCGGCTGGCGCCGTGAGGCCGGTGGGTCCGTAGGATCAGTCGATCAGTGAGGCAGGAGCGCCCTCCCCGCCCCCGCCTCGGCAGGAAGGCCCCGCCCCGCCCCTCAGACGCCGCGGACCTACGGATCCGCCGTGGACTCACCGCCCTCGCGGTTGGCTGCGCCGTCCGCTTCACGGTTGTCCGCCACGCCGCGGACGTTCGTGACCAGCAGGAACACCTGGAGCGCGACGAGCGCCCAGGCCGCGGCGCTCCAGCCCCACGCGACCCAGAGCGCGTTCGAGACCAGGAACAGGCCGAACCCCCACAGCCGCTTGTGCCGGTCGTCGGCGGCCACCAGCCACCCCGCCACGACGGTGACGGCGAACGCGGGCCACTGCAACAGGTCGAGCCAGTCCATCGGGCGGGGTGGGGGGAGGCCGGCCTAAACCGGCCGCCCCGCCCGCTGATCCTCCCCGAGCGGCCGGGCAGGGCGAGTCCGGGCGTTCCCGATGCCCGGGCGAGGCAGAGCCGCCCGCCCCGCCCGCAGAGCGAGGGCGGGGCGGCCGAGCCCTACGCGGGCTCCGGCGCGGGGCGGACGCGGCGGGCCGCCCCGCCCGGGCCGGCGCTGGCTACGCCGTCTCCTGCGGAGGTCTCGGGCTTCGCGAGGACGGCCTCCCAGTCCAGCCGGCCCGTCGCCTGCATCGTCACGAAGAGGGTGGCGACCGACAGCAGCGTGATGGCGAGCCCGGTGAAGCCCTCCAGGAAAAACGTGGCCGCGAACGCGACGAGGTACACGGCCTGCGCCCCGCCCACCTCGACGAGCGCGAACCGGAGGCCCGCCACCAGCCGCACGTACGACACCACGAGCGCGAGGCTCACGGCCGACGCCACGACCATGGCCGCGCCGACCGAGACCACGTCCACGAGGTAGGCCAGCAGGAGGTGGAACGCGAAGCACGCCGCGCCCAGAAAAAAGTAGTGCATCGGGTGGAGCCGGACGCCGCGGAGCAGCGAGAGCACGAACACGGCGAAAAAGAACAGGAACAGGCTCACCGGCGCGAAGAACGTCACGCGGCTCACCCACGGCCCCGGGTTGAGCCGCTGCGGGAGCGCCACGCCCAGGTCGGCCGAGGCCACGAGCGTCCCGTAGTCCCACACGAGCCGCCACCCGCCGCCGTCGCGGGCCTTCGCGGTCGGCGCGAGCGTGCCGGCGGGGAAGTCGATGCCGTCGGCGTCGGTCGTCACCACGAGGCGGACGTCGCGGGCCGTCGCCACCCCGCCCGCGGCGGCCGGGCGGGGCGGGGCGGGCTCGCCGTAGCGGTCGGTCTCGTTCGACACGACCGCCCCGCCCGAGCTCAACGCGTAGCGCCACGTCTCGACGCCCTGCGACCCGTACCGGACGCGAAACACGGCGCTCTCGCCGGGCTCCAGCTCGACCTCGTGCCCGAGCGCCCCGCCCGCCGCGTCCACCTCGACCGCCCCGCCGTCCACGTCGAGGGCGAGGTCAGTGACGACGGGCGAGCGGTCGGGGAGCGGGAACGCGAACGCGAACCGCCCCGCCTCGTCGCCGTCGTTCTGGACCCGGTACGAGCCGTCAAAGCGGACGGCGTAGGTCGGCACCCACAGCAGGCCGCGCTGGCGCTGCTCCAGGTCGAGGTCCGCCGTCACGTCGCTGGACTGGAGCGGGGCGGCCGTCCGCACGGTCCGCGTGACGCGTTCGGTCACGGTCCGCGTCGAGCCGTCGGGCTCGCCGGTCGGCTCGGTCCGCGTCTCCACCCCGGTCACGTCGTCGAGGCGCGCGAACGAGGGCGCGCGCTGGACCTGCGGGCCGCCCCACATCTCGCCCACGTCGCTCCGCACCGCGGAGTCGGACGCCTGCGTGCGGTGGACGACGGTGCTGCCCAAAAACACCCAGGCGAGGGAGCAGCAGAGGAAGATGAAGGCGATGGCGAGGAGTCGTTTGATCATGGTCGGGGAGGGATGGAGGGGTGCGGGATGGGGGGATGAGCAGAGGGTCCGTGACACCGCGGGGGCGCTGGCCGCCCCGCCCGTACAGGGCCAGAGGGCGGGGCGGGGTGGCGTCAGGCGGCGAGGCCGCCGAAGCGGCGGTCGCGGCCCGCGAAGTCGGCGAGCGCGGCGCGGAGCGTGGCGGCCGTCACGTCGGGCCAGAGCGCGTCGAGGAACAGGAGCTCGGCGTAGGCGCTCTCCCACAAGAGGAAGTCGCTCAGCCGCCGCTCGCCGCCCGTCCGCACGAGGAGGTCGACGGGCGGGGCGGGCGCGCCGTCCGGGTGGAGCGCCGCCGCGAGCGCGGCCTCGAACCGCCGGCCGGCGTCGGGAACCGCCCCGCCCTCGGCTTTGGCGACCGCCCCGCCCTCGGCGCCGGGCGGGGCGGCGAGCGCGTGCGCCGCGCGGCAGATGGCCTCGCGCGCCGAGTAGTCGACGGCGACGCGCAGCAGGAGGCGCCGCCCCGCCCGCGTCTCCCACTCCGCCCGGCACGCCGCCGCGCGGAGCGCGCCCGGCAGCCGGTCCCGCCGCCCGACGAGCTGCAGGCGGACGCCCGCGCGCTTCAGCCGCGGCGCCTCGGCACGGAGGTGGGCCGAGAGCAGCGCCATCAGCGACGAGACCTCGGGGGCGGGGCGGCGCCAGTTGTCCGACGAAAAAGCGTAGACCGTCAGCACGCCGACGCCCAGGCCGGGCGCGGCCTCGACCACGCGGCGGAGCGCCTCGGCGCCCGCGCGGTGGCCGGCGGCCCGCGGGCGCCCGCGGCGCTCGGCCCAGCGGCCGTTCCCGTCCATCACGCACGCGACGTGGAGGCCGGGCGGGGTGGCGGTACTTTGTGTTTCAAAGTGAGCAGGCATAGCAAGCAAGGGGATGTGGGCACTGTAGCGGCGTTGCACGCAACGCCGGGGCGGGAGCAGCGGGGTGAGAGCGGGAGGCGGGGCCGTCTGCCGAGGCGGGTCCGCCCGTCTCTCTCGTCCAGAGGAACGCATGGATGCTCGGGCCACAGCGCCTCGGCCCACGTCCACCCTGCTCTCGCCGCAGCGGCGGGGCGGGGCGGGGCGCTCGCGGTAGGCGCGGGTGGGTTGGTGCGGAGGTCGGCAGGTGTCACGCTTTGGATTGCAAAGTAGAGGGGCAAGAAAAAAAGCGTCACGACGGCCGCGCGGCCTGGATGACCGCCTCCATCTGGTCGAGGTAGTCCGTCAGCGCCCGCCGCCCCGCGGTCGTCAGCGAGAACTCGGTGAGCGGGGCGCCGGCCGTCGTCTTGGAGACGGCGACGTAGCCGGCCTCCTCCAGCTTCCGCGCGTGGACCGAGAGGTTGCCGTCCGTAAGGTCGAGCCCCGTTTTCAGGTCAGTGAACGAGGTCGCGCCGCCGGCCGCGAGCGCGCTCAGGATCCCCAGCCGCACGCGCTGGTGCACGAGCGGGTCGAGGTCGGGGACCGCCGGGGCGGGGCGGGCCGCGCGGCGGGAGAGGGACCGTTTAGCCACCGTGGTTCCGGGCGATGAGGACGCCGAAGACGACGTGGAGCCCGCCGAACCCGGCCGCCATGAACGCGTCGCCCCAGGCGGGCGGGGCCAGGAGCGCGAGCGCGCCGAGCAGCATGAACAGCGACCCCATGAGCGGGACGGGCCGGATCGAGAACGCGCCGGCCGCGAGCACGCCGGCCCCGTAGGTCAGGAGCCACACTCCGGGGAGCAGGTGGCGGCTGACCGTCGCGAGCGGGGCCTCCCGCGCGTACGTCCCCGGGGCGAGGTCGTACCCGTAGACCGCCAGCGTGAGCGCGACGCCGACGAGGAGGGCGGGGAGGAGGCCGAGCAGGAACTTCCGGCCCTGCCCGCTGAGGAGCGCCGCCCCGCCCCGCCGCGCCTTCAGCACGGTGGCCCAGGCGCCGATGAGGAGGCCGACGAGCGCCTCGGCCGTCCACACCGTCAGCCAGTCGGCGACGGTCGGCTGCCGCGCGGCGACGGCGGCGGCCACGAAGGCGGTTGCGCCCATCGCCACGCCGCCCCAGCCGGGGACGGCCGTGAAGGTCCCGGTCCGCTCCATCGTCTCGCGGATAAACCGGAGGTGCGAGGCCGCCGACGCCTCGGGGGCGACGGCCGGCTCGCGGCGGCGGAGGGCGGGGCGGTCGGTCATGGCGGCGGGCTTTGAAACCCAAAGTAGAGCGTCCGCTTTGCGTTGTCAAGCGGGCGGGGCGGCGGGATAGGCGCCCGCCCCGCCCGTGCCGGACCGCCCCGCCCGCGCCCGAGGCGCCGCTGCCGTGTCCGTCGAGGGCGGGGCGGCCAGCGTCCCCGAGGGCATTTCTGTGGCCGGCGGTCTCGCCCTGCCCGTGGTGCCCGAGCCGGTCGCCCCGCCCACCGTGCGAGGGCGGGGCGTCTGCCTTCCGCCCCGCCCCAGGCGCGGTTCGGGGGAGCGGCCGGAACGGGCGGGCGGGGCGGCCGGTTGGCCTGGCCCCTCCGCGCCCGCCATGCCTGACCGCCTCCTCCCCGTCGCCGACAGCCTCGTCTCGCTCCGCACCGGGATCGTCAACGTCCTGTTCGTCGGCCCGCCCGGCGCGGGCGACCGCGGGTGGGTGCTCGTCGACACCGGCCTTCCGGGCTCGGCCGACGCGATCCGCGAGGCGGCGGCGCGGCGGTTCGGGGCCAGCGCACGGCCGTCGGGGATCGTCCTCACGCACGGCCACTTCGACCACGTGGGCGCCGTGGAGGCGCTGGCCGAGGCGTGGGACGCGCCGGTCTACGCGCACCCGCTCGAGCTCCCGTACCTCACTGGCCGCTCGGCCTACCCGCCCCCCGACCCGACCGTCGGCGGCGGCGCGCTCGCGGCGCTCTCGTTCCTCTACCCCAAGCGGCCGATCGACCTGGGCGACCGCGCGCGGGCACTGCCCGAGGGCGGGGCGGTGCCGGACATGCCCGGGTGGCGGTGGATCTGGACCCCGGGCCACGCGCCGGGCCACGTCTCGCTCTGGCGCGAGGCCGACCGGACGCTCGTGGCCGGCGACGCGTTCGTGACCACGAAGCAGGAGTCGCTGATCTCCGTCGCGTTGCAGCGGCCGACGGTCCAGGGGCCGCCGGCGTACTTCACGCCGGACTGGACGGCCGCGCGGCACTCGGTGAGGGAGCTGGCGGCGCTGGAGCCCGAAGCGGCCGGGACCGGCCACGGCCCGCCGCTCCGTGGCGCCGAACTCCGGCGCGGTCTGGCCCGCCTCGCGGCCGAGTTCGAGCGCCGGGCCGTCCCCGCGCACGGCCGCTACGTCGGCTCGCCGGCGGTGACGGACGCGGGCGGCGTCGTGTCGGTGCCGCCGCCGGACCCCCGCGAGCGGATCGCGGTCGGCGTCGTGGCCGCGAGCGCGGGGTCCGTCGCGCTCCGCGCCCTCGCGCGGCGGGCGCTCCGGCGGTAGGCCGCCCCGCCCGGCGGCGTGGAGTCAGCCGCCCCGCCCACGGTCCGCCGCCCCGCCCACGGTCCGCCGCCCCGCCCGGGGCGGGAGACGAGGAAGAGAGGAGGGCGCGTCTGCTCCGCTCTCAGCCAGCGGCGCGGGCTCTCCCGCCCCGCCCTCGTCGGGCGGGGCGGGAGCGGGGCGGTCTACTCGTCCTCCTCGACGATCCGGCGCAAGAGCGGGTCCTGCACGTCGAGGCCGCCGTCGCCGGCCGTCTCGTCGAGCTCCTCCTCGATCTGCTCAATGAGCGCCTCGGCCTCGGTCTCCGTGGCCCGCTCCAGCACCACGAGCGAGGCGAACCCGTCGGTCGCCCCGCCCCCGCCCATCGGCGTGGCCTGCGCCACGCGCCACCCCGCCCGGAGGTGCTCGTCGAGGCGGTCGAGCGAGGCGGTCGGGGCGCCGGTCGGGCCGGCGATGACGACGAGGGCTTTCTGAGGCATGGGCGGGGCGGTGGGGCGTCCCGTGAGAGTCGCCGCCCCGCCCGCCGGTTCCACCCGCGACCGAGCGGGGCGGCGGGCGGGGCGGTTCAGCGTCGGCCGCGGCGCGTGCCCCGGCGGCCCTTCGCCCCGCCCCGCCCGGACCCCGGCCGCTGGCCGGCCTGGGCGTCGGCACGGAGCCGGCCCGTGATGCGGTCGTAGTCGACGAGCGGGGCGGGATAGTCCTCGCCGATGCGGACGCCGTACCGCTCCTGCTCGGGCTCCGTCATCCGGTACGGCTCGCGGGCCTTGGCGGGCGGGAGGCCGGCCAGCTCCGGCAGCCAGTGCGTGATGAACGCGCTCTCGGGGTCGTACTTCTTCGCCTGGAGCTCGACGTCGAAGTAGCGGTCGCGCGGGTCGCTCCCGACGCCGGCCACGTAGGCCCAGTTGCCCCAGTTGCTCGTCGGGTCGTAGTCCACGAGCAGGCTCTCGAAGTAGGCCGCGCCGGCGCGCCAGTCGAGGCCGAGGTGCTTGGCGAAAAAGCTCGCCGCGTTCTGGCGGCCCCGGTTCGACATGAACCCCGTCGCGTTCAGCTCGCGCATCGACGCGTCGACGAGCGGGAGCCCGGTCCGGCCGTCGCACCACACCTGGTAGTGGGCGCGGTCGAGCCGCGTCGAGACGCCGCGCTCGCCCTTCGGGCCGGACGGCCAGAACAGGCGGTCGCCGTGCTTGGCGCCGTAGACGCGGAAAAAGTCCCGCCACAGCAGCTCGAACGTGAGCCAGTAGGTGCTCTTGTTCTTCTCGCGCGTCGCCTCGTAGCGCGCGACCTCGGCCTGCACGCGGCGCGGGCTGAGGCACCCGTTCGAGAGCCACGGCGAGAGCTTCGACGAGTCGTTCGGGTCGAGCATCCCGTTCCGCGTCTCCTCGTACGTGCGCAGCCGGTCGAGCCCCCACACGTAGTCGTCCAGCCGGGCCAGCCCTTCGGTCTCGCCGCCGCGGACGGCGAACCCACGCCGCGTGTCGGGCTCGCGCGGCTCCAGGCCGAGCGCGGCGACGGAGTCTGGGATCTCGCCCGGCTCGACGCCGTCGGGCGGGGCGGGGAGGGCGTCCGGCGCGGGCACGGGCGCCGGGTACCGCTCGCGCGCCGGGGCCTTCTCGACCGCCTTGCGGAACGGCGAGAACACGTCGGGCGCCTCGGCGACCGGGAACGGCAGCGTGTCCAGGTCGACCAGCGTGTGCCCCCACCGCCCCTCGCGGACGTCCACCCCGCCCGGCATCGCGTCGCGGACGGCCGCCTCGACGTCGGCCTCCTCCTGCATCGGCTCGTCGTGGAGGTGGAGCGTGGCCGCCCCACTCTGGGCCGCGAGGGCGGGGAGGACGTCTTCGGGCCGCCCGAGGCGGACGACGAGGTCGCCGCCCCGCCCGCGCATCGACCGGCGGAGGTCGCGGAGCGCGTCGAGCACGAACTGCGCCCGGTACGCCCCGGTCTTGGGGACGCCCAGCGCCGTCGGCTCGTAGTGCCGCGGGTCGAGGCAGTAGACGGCGAGCAGCCGGCCGCCCGGCCCGGCGGCCGCGGCGGCGTCTCGTAAGGCGGCGTGGTCGTCGAGGCGGAGGTCGGACCTCAGCCAGAGGAGGGCGGTGGGCATGGGGCGGGCTCGGGGCGGGGCGTCTGTGAACCGCCCCGCCCCGCCCTCGCGGTCCGCGCCCGGCCGATCTCAGGACTCGCCCCGGGTGGAACGGCCGGGCGGGGCGGGTGGAATGCTTCGGGCGGGGCGGCTAGCGGACGACCGTGAGCGTCCGCGACTCCCCGAACGCCTCGCCCTCGACGCGGAGCACGTAGACGCCCGACGCCAACCCGCCCACGTCGACCGCGAACGACCGGCGCGTGTCGGCGTCGAGCTGCGCCGCGAACGCCCGGAGGCGCCGGCCCAGCCGGTCGTACAGGGCCACCTCGACCCGCTGCGTCGCGGGCACCGCCAGCGTGAACCGGGCCTCCGTCCGGGCCGGGTTCGGGCCGACCGCCGAGAGGTCGTGCGTCCCCTCGACGCCGCCGTCGGTCGCCACGCGGACGGACAGGCGGAGCCGCGTGGCCGCGTCGACCTCGACGGGGACCGTCGCCGTGAGGCGGCCCGTGTCGAGCGGGGAGGGCCGGAGCGTGACGCGGAGCACGACCTCGCCGCCGGCCGGGAGCACGCCGGCCACGGGCTCGACCGTGAGCCACGGCGGGAGCTCCTCGATGACGACGGCGAACTGGTCGTCGGTCTCGCGCGCGCTCCGCAGCACCACCTCGACCGTCTCCGACGCGCCCGGGCGGACCGTCGCCACGGCGGCCGTCTGCGACAGCGCGACGGCGCCCGCCCCGCTCGGCGTCACGAACCCGGCCCGGCCGTCGTTCGGGTTCTCCGGCGAGCCCTGGCGGGCGTCGAGGCCCAGGCCGCGCCGGGCGAAGGCGTTCCAGAGGAGGTCGGCGTGGGCGCCGCCGTAGAGCGCCTCGTCGGCGGCCAGGATGGCGTCGCGGCCGTCGACGAAACCGGGCGTGCAGGGCGTGAGCTTGAGCCCGGTCGTGACCAGGTTGAGGGCCACCTGGTTGCCCGCCCCGCCCGAGGCGTCGGCGATGTCCTCGCTGAACCCGAGCGTGTCGATGAGGTCCCACGTCATCTCCCACAGCGCCGAGGCCCACACGAACCCGACGCCGTGGGGGACCGAGAGGCCGCGGGCGCCGGCCGGCTCGAACGCGGCGCCCGAGACCACGTCGGCGTACGTGTAGTCGTTGACGGCAAAGTCGGTCGAGTACGGGGCGGGGCGGAGGCCCGGGCCGTCGGGGACCTCGAACCGGAGGTAGGTCCCGACTCCGCGCGGCTGGCGGCCCGTGTCGCCGGACCGCTGCGTGAGCATGAGCGCGTAGAAGTCGCTCCACCCCTCGCCCATCTGCTCGCCCGGGCGCGAGGCGGCCGGGTCGTCCGGGTCCGTGGCCCCGTTCGAGAGGCACCCCACGTCAGACGGCCCGCCGACGAGCCGGTTCGAGATGCCGTGGGCGTACTCGTGGACCACAACGCCGGCGTCGAAGCTGCTCAGCCGGTCGGCGAGCTGGGCCACGTCGACCGCGACCGGCGCGGGGCTGCCGGCCAGCGCCAGCCCGGTGCTCCGCCCCACGAACACGCTCGGAACGGCGATGCCGTCGCCGGTGCCGCTCATCACGATGAGGACGTCGCCCCCGCCGTCGGCGCCCGTCCGGTTGTAGACGACAACGCCGATGGCGCCGGCGGCCTGCGCCTCCAGCACCTTCTCGACGAACGTGCATCCGCCCCGCTCGACGAGCGCCACGCGGCCGGTCAGGTCGCCCGTGACCTGGCCGGGGCAGCCGGTCGTCTCCCCGCCCGGCCCGCGCGTCGGGACGAGCGGGCCGGAAAATCCGACCGGCGGCCCGAACCCGGCGGCGAGCGACGGGAACGGTCCGGCGAGCGCGGCCGGCGCGGTTACCCGGAGCTGGGCGCCGCCCCGCCACTCGAACATCTGCATCCGCGGCGGCCGCCCCTCGGGCGGGGTGCCGAAGTTGGCGTTGTTCGACCCCGACCCGTCGCGGGCCTCGGCCCGGACGGCATCGTCGCCCTGCCCGGCCCCGGTCACGTTCGTGACCTGGAAGTTGCCCGCGGCCTCGTCGAACCCGTAGCGGTAGGCCACGTCGTGGGCCACGTTGTTCCAGTAGAACAGGTTCGTCACGGCGGCCGGTCCGTTCTGTCGGACCGGGGCGTCGGGGTCGAACGGGAAGTCGAACGTGAGCGACGGCCCGCCGTCCGGCGCTGACCCGGGATCGGGCGCGTCGTCGTCATCGGCGTCGAGGTAGGCGTAAACGTTGTTGCCGCGCGTGACGGTGTAGGTCTGGTCCCCGTCGTCGTGCCACCCGAGCGGGGAGGCCGCCGGGTCGGCGGGGTCGGCGACGAGCGCGAACCCGTCCGTGTCCGGGCTCTCGAACGGGAACGGGACCACGCGGTAGGCGCCGGCCCGGGCCGCCCCGCCCCGCCCGGCGTCGAGGAACACGGGCGGGGCGGAGGCCGCGGGCGGGGCGGGTGTGGGCGCCGCCGGCCACGCGTCGTGGACGACGAGGTCGTCGTCGGCGAGCACGGCGCCCGTGAGCGCGTCGACGCGGACGCGCCGGAGCACGGCCGCCCCGCCCACCCCGCGCACGACGACCTCCCACGCGAGGCGGAGCGCGCCGCCGTCGGTCTCGTGGTAGCCCAGCCGCGGCGCGCCGGCCTCGACGGCGCGGGTCCGGGCCGCCGCCTCGGCCGCCGCTCGGGCGTCGACGGCCGGGTCGTCGGTGAGGACGGGCGGCCCGGGCGGGGCGGGGCGGGCCAGCGCCCGCCGCGCGACGCCCTCGGCGACGGCGACGGCGGCCGCCCCGCTCAGCGCTGGCGTCGACGGCCCCGCCCGCTCGGCGAGGTCGCGCTCGAACGGGGGCGGGGCGGAGTGCGTGCGCCCGCCGTGCGACACGGCCGCCGTCGCCGCCGTCCCGAACACCTCGACGCCGGCGTGGCGCTGGACGAGCGTCACGAACGTGAGCCCGGTCCGCGCGTCCTCGTGCACGTGCGTCGGGTGGAGGTCGGCCAGGTCGTCGGTCGCGGCCCGCGCGCCGGCCTCCCGGAAGTGGTCGCGCGCGGCGGCGACGGCCGGCGACTCCTGCGCGAGCGCGAGGGCCGGCCCGAGGACGAGGGCGGCGAGGAGGACGAGGCGCACGGCGGCAGGGGCAGGCGGGCCTGACGATACGTTCGTAGGCGGCGTATGCGTGTGGAAGCGCTCTCCTTCCGGGTCCCCTCCTACAGCCCCGCGGGCCGGCGGCAGTACGCCCGCACGCCGCGCTCGACGTGGAGGGCGTAGAGGTAGAGCACGTCGTCGCGGAGCGGCGACGGGAGCGCGTCGGGCCGCCCGAGCACGTCGCGGACGTAGGGCTCGCCCACGCGGAGCGCCCGCGAGGTCGCCGCGACCGCCCCGCCCGTGACGCGGGCGTGCCCCGCCGGGTCGCGGTGCTCGATGACGGCGAGCGTGTCGAGCGCGGCGCGGACGGTGCGACGGGGGGCGGGGAGCGTCATGGCCTGGAGGGCGGGGTGTGCCGCCGGCCGTGCCAACCGCCCCGCCCGCCTCGCGCCGCGTCGCTTTCGGCGGGCGGGGCGGGACGGGAGCGTGACGCGGGGGCAGACCAAAGGGGGCGAGTGCTTCCCGTCTCGCCTTCCACGTCGCGACGAGGATTGCAATTCAGCGCCTCGTTTACAAGGTGGCGGCTCCCGCTTGTAGTGGGTGCAACGCAGCAGAGCCCCCCACCCCGCCCTCACCAGACGAGCGGACCCGGCGGGCGGGGCGGCGTACGGGCTGCCAGACGGGTACGGCCACCCCGCCCCCACGGCGCGGGCGGGGCGGTCTACCCCACGCGCGCGAACCCCAGGCTCTTCGGCGCCGTCCGCCCAAAGTGCTCGCGCGTCGCCTCCAGGCCCGGCGCGTCGAGGGCGGGCGTCGCCTCGGCGATCGCGAAGGCCGCCGCGCGCGCTTCGGTCAGGATCTCAGCGTCCTTCACCACGTCGGCGATCTTGAGGTCGGGGAGGCCCGACTGGCGCGTCCCGAAAAAGTCGCCGGCGCCGCGCAGGCGGAGGTCCGTTTCCGAGATCTCGAACCCGTCCGTCGTCGCCTCCATCGCCTCCAGCCGCTCGGTCGACTCCGCCGAGCGCTTGTACGACGCCATGAGGAAGCAGTACGACTGGTCGCCGCCCCGCCCGACGCGGCCGCGGAGCTGGTGGAGCTGGGCGAGCCCGAACCGCTCGGCGTGCTCGATGACCATGACGGTCGCGTTGGGCACGTCGACGCCCACCTCGATGACGGTCGTCGCCACGAGCACGTCGGCCTCCCCGCCCTTGAAGCGGTCCATCGCCTCCTCCTTCTCGTAGGACAGCATCCGGCCGTGGACGAGCTCGACGCGGTACGGGCGGAGCGCCTCCGACAGCTCGGCCGCTCCGTTCTCGGCGTCCTTCACGTCGGCCAGCGTCTCGGACTCGGACTCCTCGACGAGCGGGTAGACCACGTACGCTTGGCGGCCCTCGCGGAGCTGGCGCTTGACGAAGTCGAGCATCTCCTCGCGCCGCTTTTCGCTGTACACCTTGGTCTCGATGGGCTTCCGCCCCGCCGGCATCTCGTCGATCGCGGACACGTCGAGGTCGCCGTAGACGGTCATGGCGAGCGAGCGCGGGATGGGCGTCGCCGTCATCATGAGGACGTGCGGGCGCTGGCCCTTTTTGAACATCTTCGCCCGCTGGACCACGCCGAACCGGTGCTGCTCGTCGACGACGGCGAGGCCGAGGTTCTGGAACTCCACCTTGTCCTCGATGATCGCGTGCGTGCCGACGACGGCGTGGGCCTCGCCGGACGCGATCTCGGCCAGGATCTCGTCGCGGAGCGCCTTGCGCTGGCCGCCGATGAGGAGCCGCGTCTCCAGCCCGAGCGGCTCCAGAAAGCCGCGGACGTTGGCGTAGTGCTGCTCGGTCAGGATCTCGGTCGGCGCCATGAACGCCGCCTGGTGGCCGGCGTCGACGGCCATGAGCATGGCGGCCACGCCGACGACCGTCTTGCCGCTCCCCACGTCGCCCTGGACGAGCCGGTTCATCTGGTGCCCGCTCGCCGTGTCGGCCGCGATGGTCTCCAGCACGCGCCGCTGGGCGCCCGTGAGCTCGAACGGGAGCACCTCGTCGAGGAATCGCTGCGTGTAGCCGCCCACCCCGCCCAGGCGCACGCCGGCCTGCTTCTCCTGGCGGCCCTTCGTGAGCGCGAGCAGGAGCTGGAGGAAAAAGAACTCCTCGAACTTGAGCCGCCGCACGGCCCGCCCGCGCTCGGCCACGTCGCGCGGGAAGTGGACGGCGCGGAGCGCCACGTTGCCGTCGATGAGGTCGTGCTGCGCGCGGACCGACTCGGGCAGCACCTCGGGGATCGCGAGCCCGTGCTCCTTGATCATCCGGTAGATCAGGCGCCGGAAGCCGCGGCTGTTCAGGCCCACTTTTTCGAGCGCCGCCCCGCCCGGGTAGAGCGGGACGATGCGGCCGGTCTGGAGCGCGGCCGTCGCGTCGTCGAGCCGGTCGGTGTCCGGGTGGGCCATCGAGAAGGAGGACCCGTACTTGTCGGCCTTCCCGTGGAAGGCGTAGGTCTCGCCCTTCTGGTAGAGCCGCTGGAGGTAATTGGCCCCGCGGAACCAGACGCACTTGAGCGTGCCGCCCGAGTCGTCCGTCACGCGGAGCTCCAGCCGGCTCCGGCCGCCCCGCCCGGGGATCATGCCCTTGGCCGCCACCTCGCCGACGACCGTGTACTCGCCGGGCTCGGCGATCTGGCGGATCGGCGTGACCGTCGTGCGGTCGAGGTAGCGGCGCGGGTAGTACCGCAGGAGGTCGCGGTAGGTCTTGACGCCGGCCTTGCGGAGCGGCTCGGCCCGGCGCTCGCCGACGCCGGGGAACTGCTCGATGTGGGTGTCGAGGACGGAGGCGGGCGGGGCGGAGATCGGGGCGGGCGCGGCGCTCACAGGACCGGAGGGGGCGGGGCGGAGCCCGCAAGCTAGGGGCGCGCGCTGACGCCGGGCCTGTCACGGGGGCCGCCCCGCCCCCGCCGCCCCGCCCGGCCGCCCACACCCTAAACGGACGGCGGGCCGGGAGCCCGCGCCCCCGGCCCGCCGTGGACCGTCTGCTCGGCGGGCCGCTACATGCCCATCAGCATGGTGCCGGCCTGCGAGAGGGCCTGACCGAGCTGCTCAAGGCTCACGTCGCCGTCGGCCGCGGCCGACGTCTGCTCGCCGAGCGTGGACAGGGTCTGACCGATGGCCAAGCCGTCCAGCACCGGGTCCTGGAGCTGGGAGCGGAGCGTTTGGAGGTTGGCGACGATCGGGGCCGCCGACGGCACGCCGTCGAGCCGAGCGATCCACCCGTCGATGTTCGAGACGGCGGTGGCCGGCGCGAGGTTGGTGAGGCCGCCCGCGCTCTGGGCAGCGTCGAGCGTGCCCTCGGCCGTCACGGCGCCGGCCGGGTCGGCCGGCATCGGGGCGGTATCGGCTGGCATGGCGCCGGCGTCGGGCTCCGTCATGACGTCGGTCTCGGCCGGCGCGCAGGCGGCGACGGCGAGAGCGAGGGCGAAAAGGGGGAGGCGAGACATGGGGGAGGGGGAAGGAGGCGCTCCCGCTGGCCGCCCGGTAAGGGCAGGTGAGAGCGCACGAGTCGGGCGTGAGCCACGGGCGCATGACCGTTCAGTTCCCCGCTTGTTCCTACGGACTTTGTCGCCCGGCCTCTCAGGAACGGCCCCGCCCCGCCTCGGCCACACCCGTGGGCGGGGTGGGAGCCTGAGGGGCCGGCGCACGTTCCTGTCCCTCGCCCCGCCCCCACCGTGCGCTCGAACCGCCCGCCCCGCCCCACGCCCGACGACGTCCGCGTCGCCGTCGACCGAGCGCTCGCGCGGGCGTCGCTGAGTGGCGTCGACGCGTGGGAGTCGCCGCGCGACATGGCGGTGCAGCTCGCGCTCCGCGAGGGGCTCTCGGCCGAGGAGGCACTCGGCCGGTGCGGCGTCGACGTGCCGCCGCCGACGCGGTCGCCGGTCGCGTTCGGACGCGTCCCCTACGGGTCGCCGTTCCGCCTGGGCGGCGTCCGCTACCGGAAGGTGACGGCCAAGGCCGCGCGGCGCCTGGCCACGGGCGCGCCCAACGCCGAGCCCCTCGACGGCGGCGAGGCCGTGTGGCTGGCGCCCGACCGCCCCGTCGAGCACGTCCCCGTTACGACCGTGCCGGCGGGCGGGGCGGACGAGCGGGGCGACTGAGCGCGGGCGGGGCGGCCGAGCGGGGCGGGGCGGCCCCGGCGCCGACGACGAACGCCGTGTGTGGGGGGCGCGGTCATCTGCCGTTCACGCCGCAGCAGGGCGGCCCGTGTCGACACGGACCTCGACGCCGGCTCGGTGACACAGCTTGATGAGGAGGTCGGCCGTGAACTTCGAGAGCCGGCCGTTCGTGATCTCGGAGACGCGCGGCTGGCTCACGCCGAGGGCGGCGGCGGCCTCGCTCTGCGTGTCGAACTCGGCGGTGTAAGACGCGAGCGCCGAGAGGAGCCGGGACTTGACCGCGAGGAGAGAGGCCTCCTCGTCGTCGAAGCCGAGGTCAGCGAATACGTTGCCGGAGGACGGGGTGGGGCCGGTCATGTCAGGTTCGGGCTGGTGGCCTGGGGTCAAGCGGGGCTCAGTCGAGGCCCTCAGCCCGCCGCCACTCGACGATCTCGCGGTACCGGGCGGCGGCGTGGTCCTTCTGGTGCTGGGGGAGGTCGACTCCCCTCGTCGCCTTCTTGTGGACTACGTAGAAGCAGTACACGGCCTCGCGAAAGCGGGCGACGTAGAACGTCCGGTAGGTTTCGCCGTCGTGGTTCGTGCGAATGGCGTAGACGCCCCGCCCCACGCTCGGCATCGGCTTCGCGCTCCCGGACTTCCCACCCCGCTCGGCCTCGTCGAGCGCAAAGCCGACATCCTGCTTGACCTCAGAGGGGCAAGCTCGGAGGACGTCTCGGGCGTCGGCCCAGAACTCGAGCTTTTTCCGAGGGGAGGCCATCAGACGGGGGCGGAACGGCTCGGATACGTAATTACGCATAAGCCGTTCCACCTCCTTCTCGTTAATGTGTCTCACGCGCGTCGGCCTTGATCCGTCTCACGTCTCAGCCGGGCATTTCTGCTGAGACGCCTCCGGCGGCGGGGCGAGGCAGGGCGGCTAAGCTTGGGCGGGGTGCGGGCTCCACGCTCGACCTCCCCGCCCCCATCGTGGGCCCGGCAGGACTTGAACCTGCAACCGTCCGGTTATGAGCCGGCTGCACTAACCGATTGTGCTACGAGCCCGCGCCGCAAGCTAGCGCCGGCCGCCCCGCCCGGACTCCACCCCGCCCGCGGCGGCCGAGCGGGGCGGGGCGGGCGAGCCCCACGCGCCGGGCGGAGCGGGCGCAGGCACCGCCCCGCCCCGATTCAAAACACAGAGGTTCGCGGTGACTCCTGCGTTACTTCTTGAGGCAGTGCGCCCCGAAAGCCTGCGGCACGAGTAGGTTCGCCGTCGCATTGGCTTTCCCACCCCGCCCGCATGGAGAAGATCGACGACATCGACGCCCAGATCCTCCACCTCCTCCAGGTCGACGGCCGCGCCAAGCGGACCGACATCGCCGAGGCCGTCGGCCTCTCCATCCCGTCCGTCTCGGACAGGATGCGGAAGCTGACCGAGCGCGGCGTCCTCGTCGGGACGCACGCCGCGCTCGACGCGAAGCGGCTGGGCTACGACGTGGCCGCCTTCGTCTTTATCCAGTCGACCGGCAGCGAGCACTACGCCGCGTTCGTCGAGGGCGTCACGGCGATGGGCGAGGTCCAGGAGCTCCACTCCGTCACCGGCGACGGCTCCCACGTGCTCAAGGTCCGCGTCCGCAACACGACCGCGCTCGAGCGGCTGCTCGCCCGCATCCAGGCGCTCCCCGGCGTCCGCGGCACGCGGACGAGCCTGGTCCTCTCGACCCACAAGGAGAGCACCTACCTCCCCGCCGAGCCGATGGCGCTCGTGCCCACGCGCGACGAGTAGCGGGCGGGGTGGCCAGACCGCCCCGCCCCGCCCGTCGCCCCCCACGCCCCGCCCGCTTTCCACGCCCACCCCGCCCATGACCCCGACCCTCCCCCCCCCGAACGGCGCCCTGCGCGTGCCCGCCCGCAACGTGCTCCGCGACGTCGAGAAGGCGTTCGGGCAGAACACGTTCGGGCTGGCCGAGATGAAGTCGCGCCTGCCCAAGTCCGTCTACAAGCGGCTGACCGCCACCGTCGAGCGGGGCGAGCCGTTCGACGAGACCGTCGCCGACGCCGTGGCCCTCGCCATGAAGGAGTGGGCCGTCGAGCGCGGGGCCACGCACTACACGCACTGGTTCCAGCCACTCACCGGGCGGACCGCCGAAAAGCACGACAGCTTTATCACGCCGAACGCCGGGGGCGGGGCGGTCATCGAGTTCTCGGGCAAGAGCCTCGTCCAGGGCGAGCCCGACGCGTCCAGCTTCCCCGGCGGCGGCCTCCGCGCCACATTCGAGGCCCGCGGCTACACGGCCTACGACCCGACCAGCCCGGCCTTCCTCGTCGAGCACAACGGGAGCGCCACGCTCTGCATCCCGACGGCGTTCGCGTCGTGGACCGGCGAGGCCCTCGACCACAAGATCCCGCTCCTGCGAAGCCTGGAGGCCCTCAACCGGCAGGCCACGCGCGCGCTCGCGCTCCTCGGCGAGGACGTCGGCCGCGTGACGGCGACGTGCGGGTCGGAGCAGGAGTACTTCCTCGTCGACGGCGCCCTGTTCGAGGACCGCCCCGACCTCCTCGTCGCCGGGCGCACGCTCGTCGGCGCCGCCCCGCCCCGCGGGCAGGAGTTCGACGACCACTACTTCGGGTCGATCCCCGAGCGCGTCATGGCCTACATGAACGCGGTCGAGGCCGAGCTCTACGCGCTCGGCGTGCCCGTCGCCACGCGACACAACGAGGTGGCCCCGGGCCAGTACGAGTTCGCGCCCGTCTTCGAGGACGCCAACGTGGCCGCCGACCACCAGCAGGTCATGATGATGACGCTGCAGCGCGTGGCCAAGCGCTACGGGCTCGCGTGCCTGCTCCACGAGAAGCCGTTCGCCGGCGTCAACGGGTCGGGCAAGCACGTGAACTGGTCAATGTCGACGGACACCGGGCTCAACCTGCTCGACCCCGGCGACACCCCGCACTCGAACCTCCTGTTCCTGTTCTTCTGCACGGCCGTCGTCCAGGCCGTGCACCTGCACCAGGACCTCCTGCGGGCCTCGATCGCGACGGCGGCCAACGACCACCGGCTCGGCGCCAACGAGGCGCCGCCGGCCATCCTCTCGGTCTTCCTCGGCGACCAGCTCTCGGACGTCTACGAGCAGATCACGGCCGAGGGCAAGGCGACCGCGTCGAAGGCGTCGGGCTTCCTCGGGCTGGGCTCGCCGGTCCTCCCGACGCTCCCGCGCCACGCCGGCGACCGCAACCGGACCTCGCCGTTCGCCTTTACCGGCAACAAGTTCGAGTTCCGGGCCGTCGGCTCGTCGCAGAGCGTGAGCTTCCCGCTCACGGTCCTCAACACGATCGCGGCCGAGGCCATCGACGACCTGACGACGAAGCTGGAGGCGAAGCTGGGCCGGAAGCGGTCGAAAAAGGCGGTCGAGGAGGCCGTCCAGGAGGTCATCACCGAGTCCATCCGCGAGCACACGGCGATCGTGTTCAACGGCGACGGCTACTCCGACGCCTGGCACCGCGAGGCCGTCGAGGAGCGCGGGCTCCTCAACCTGGCGACGACGCCCGAAGCGCTCGCCACGCTCACGGCCGACAAGAACGTGGCGGCCTTCGAGCGCTACGACGTGCTCACGCGGGCCGAGCTCGAGAGCCGCCAGGACATCCTCCGCGAGCAGTACGCCCTCACGCTCAACGTCGAGGCGGCCACGACCGAGTCGATGGCGAAGACGCTCGTGCTCCCGGCCGCGCTCCGCTACCTCATGGAGATCGGCGAGGCCGCCGAGGCCGTCGAGGACCTCGGCCTGGACACGTGGGGCGCGCGTGAAACGGCGGGCGGGGTGGTCGAGCACGTCAACGCGCTCCGCACGGCGCTCGGAGCGCTCGCTGCGGCCCGCGCCGCCGCCCACGAGGCCGACGACGAGGCGGCGGCGATGACGTCCGAGGTGGTCCCGGCGATGGCCACGGTCCGCGCGGCGTGCGACGCGCTGGAAAAGGAGGTGCCGGCCGACCTCTGGCCGCTCCCGACCTACCGCGACCTGCTGTTCACGGGGAAGTAGGGGCGGGGGGACTAGCGACTGGGGAATGAGGGGCATCCCGCCCCGCCCCGCCCTGGCCCCCCGTTTCCGCAAGCGGCACCGCCCCGCCCGAGACGCTTGGGCGGGGCGGTGGTGCGAACGGCCTGCGCCCCGCCCCGCCCGCAGCGAAGGAGCGGGCGGGGCGGTCGCGTTCTGCCAGTCCCCGATCCCAAGTCCCCAGTCCCTCCGCT
This sequence comes from Rubrivirga litoralis, assembly GCF_031846415.1. Taxonomy (NCBI): domain Bacteria; kingdom Pseudomonadati; phylum Rhodothermota; class Rhodothermia; order Rhodothermales; family Rubricoccaceae; genus Rubrivirga; species Rubrivirga litoralis. The sequence goes on from NZ_JAVRHT010000015.1 coordinate 36,876, forward strand.
TCAGTCCTCGCCGTCGGCCGCGGCCTGGGCGTAGTTGAGGACCGCCACGAGCCCCACCCCGCCCACGATGTTGCCCGCGAGGGCGGGGACGAGGAACGCCGGAATGGCTCCCCACCCGGCCTCGCCGGCGAGCACGGCGTAGACGGCTTCGGAGGTCCCGGTGATCGAGTGGGCAAAGCCGCCCAGACCGATCGCGTAGGCCACGACGACGATGAGGACGACCCGCGAGCGCTCGGCCGACGGGAGCATCCACACCAGGAGCGCCAGGAGCCACCCGGCGTAGATGCCGCCGCCGAACGTGGTCCCCGGGCCAGTCTCGACGACGTGGCGGCCGACGCGGGCGAACTCGGCCATCTGGGCGTCGGTGAACACGCCGCTGTCGATCCACAGGAGGTACGCGAACACGGCCGCCCCGACGAGGTTGGCCCCGAGCACGATGCCCCACAGGCGGAGCATGCCGCCAAAGGCCGCCCACGTCTTCTGCCGCAGGACGGAGACGACCGGCGTCAGCGTGTTCTCGGTAAACAGCTGCTGCCGCCCGATGATGACGACGAGGAACCCGAGGGCGTAGCCGAGCGACGTGACGAGCGGGGTCCAGGAGGCCTCGGGGAGCGCGGCGCCCAGGAGCGACCGCCCGACGAACGAGAACCCGATCGAGAGGCCGGCGGCGAGGCCGGACCAGAACAGGGCGCCCGACGACCGCGACAGCTCGTCGCGCGCCTCGCGCAGGACGGCCTCGTAGAGGATCGTGGCGGGCGGGGAGGCCCGCCGGTCGGCCTCGGAGACATCGTGGTCGTCGAGGTCGAGGCCGGAGAGCGGAGCGCGGTCGCGGGCGGGGAGGTCGGGCATGGACCGGCCAACGGACGCCGGCGCGGGGCGATCCCCCGAGATGGAGGCCGGCCGCCCCGCCCGGATTCTCCTGAGCAGGGCGGCTCGGGCGGGGCGGCCGGTTCGGGGTGCTCGGGCGGGGCAGGAAGCCGGCGCCACCCCGCCCCCGCGTTCTGCCCTTGCCTCGTCCCTCGTCCCGCGAGCGCAGCGAGCCCCCTCAGAAACTGTTTGGTGGAGGTTCCCCCTCCCCACCGGGGGAGGGCCGGACCCAAAGGGCGTGGAGGGGGATGAGTGTCAAGGCGGCCGTCGAGGGCGGGGCGGCCACTCCACATCCCCCCTCCCGACCTCCCCCCGCTGGGGGGAGGAGAGTCAAAGTTGGCTACCAAACAGTCTCTCAGCACTCCGTAAAGCGGACCGACACGTTCGTCGCCAGGCCGCCCTGGCTCGTCTCCTTGTAGCGGTCCGACATGTCCTCGGCCGTCTGCCGGAGCGTGCGGATGACGGCGTCGAGCGAGACGCGGGCGTCCTCGGGCGTCCCGGCGAGCGCGAGGTGCGCCGCGTTGATGGCCTTGACGGCGCCCATCGTGTTCCGCTCGATGCACGGGATCTGGACGAGCCCGCCAATCGGGTCGCACGTCATGCCCAGGTGGTGCTCCATGGCGATCTCGGCGGCCTGGAACGCCTGTTCGGGCGTCCCGCCCTCGGCCTCGCACAGCGCGGCGGCGGCCATCGAGCTGGAGACGCCGACCTCGGCCTGGCACCCGCCCATCGCCGCCGAGATCGTAGCCCCCTTCTTGAAGAACGTCCCCACCTCGCCGGCCACGAGCAGGAAGTCGACGATCTGGTCGTCGGTCACCTCCTCGTCCGAAAAGCAGACGTGGTACATCAGCACGGCCGGGATGACGCCGGCGGCCCCGTTCGTCGGCGCCGTGACGACGCGGCCCAGGTTCGCGTTCTCCTCGTTGACGGCGAGTGCGAACGCGCTCACGAGCTGGAGCACCTGGGGGAACCGGAACGTCTGTGCGCGGATGGCCGCGATCCACTCGCGCGAGGTCTCGGCCTCGTGGGCGTCGCCGAGCAGGCGCCGCGCGAGCGGGGCGGCCCGCCGCGCCACGCCCAGCCCGCCCGGGAGCACGCCGTCGGTGTGGCACCCGCGGAAGACGCCCTCGCGCATCACGTCCCACAGCGCGAGCACGCGCGCGCGGACCTCGGCCGGCGTCCGCCACGCCTCCTCGTTCCGCTGGACCACGTCGGCGATCCGGCACGCCCCGCTCCGGCAGTGCGCGAGCAGCTCGGCCGGCACCTGGGCGGGGTGGGGCAGCCGCACGAGGCCGGCCGCCTGGCGCTCGGCCTCGCCCTCGGCGACCACGAACCCGCCGCCGACCGAGTAGTACGTCGACGCCCGCTCGCCCGCCCCGCTCCCCGCGGGGTCCGCCCCGCCCCCGACGGCCACGCACGTCATGCCGTTGGCGTGGCCCGGCAGCCGCTCCGACGGGTGGTAGAGGATGTCCGCGGCCGGGTCGAACGCGACGGCCGCCCCGCCCAGCACGACGCGCTTGTCGCGGGCGAGCGCGGCGACGTACGCCGGGATCCGGTCGACGGCGATCGTCACCGGGTCGTGCCCGAGGAGCGCGAGGGCGATCGCCTGGTCGGTGCAGTGGCCGCGCCCGGTGAGCGCGAGCGACCCGTAGAGGTGGACCTGCACGCGCTCCACTCCGCCCAGGAGGCCGGCGTCGTCGAGCTCGCCCAGCCACCGCTGGACGGCCCGCCACGGGCCGAGCGTGTGCGAGCTGGACGGCCCGACGCCGATCTTGAGCATGTCGAACACGCTGAGGGCTTCCACGAGGAGGGGGCGGGGTGGTGGGACGGGAAAGGTCGCTACGGGCGGGGCGGCGGTGTCCCTGGTCGGGACCTGGGGCGGGGCGGCGACCGATGCCTGGCCGTGCGACACGGAGCAGCCAGAGAGTTCGTTCTACAGCACCGTACTTTGCGTTGACGCAGACCCGCTGAGCTATGAGCCTCCAAGAGATCGAGTCGCAGGCCCTCCTCCTCCCGCCGGGCGAGCGCGCGCTTCTCGCGCAGCATCTCATCTCGAGCTTAGACGAAGAAGACGAGATCGAGCGTGTGTGGGCCGACGAGGCGGCACGGCGCTGGGATGCCCTCGTGTCGGGAGAGGTTAAAGGCATCCCCGTCGCTGACGCGCTCGCCGACGCCCGTCACGCCGTCTCGTGACAGACGTCCAGCTTCATCCCGACGCCCGAGCGGAGTTGCTCGCAGCAGCAACTTATTACGAAGAGCGGTCGGACGGCCTTTGAGGGCTGTTCATCGACGAAGCTCAGCGGGTCTTCAGCCTCATCGCGGAGTCGCCCGATCTCGGCTCTCCGGTGCCGAGGAGCAACCCGTACCGCCGGTGGTCGCTCCGCCGGTTCCCGCACCACGTGATTTACCGGACAGACGGGGGCACGCTGTTCGTACTCGCCGTTGCGCACGACCGTCGCCGTCCTGGCTATTGGTCAAAGCGGTCGTAGGCGGGGCGGCGGCGCCCCGTCCGCGGTCGATGTGCGGGGCGGGGTGGTTCCGCGCTGAGGGCAGCCACCCTCTGTACACGAGCTGGTGGCCGCTGGCGCTCTGGTTTTTCCAGAGCGGGGCGGCGGCTAACTTTCTGTTTATGCAACACGTAAGCCTCGGTGTCCTCGCCACCCTTTGGAGAACCTAGTCGAGTCCGCGCTCCCCGCCCTCTTCGTGCTCCCGGTCCTCGCTGTCGCTCTGGCGGCGTCAGGGTCGAGGCGCACCGGATCGGCCGCATTGCTGTTCCTCCTCCTCCTCACGCTCGACGGCTTCCTCGTTAGCGCGCCCGTCGTCTACGATGTCGCCCAGGTCCCGGGGGCCAACTGGAACTGGACGGGGAAAGCGCTCAGCCTCGCCTGGGCGCTCGCGTTCATCGGGTTTGGTCCGCTCTCCCGGCGTGATGTTGGCCTCACTGTTCGCCAGCGTCCCAACTCCCTCCGCCCTGCTGTCCTCGTCACAGTCGGGCTCGTCCTGCTCGGGGTCACCATCGGCGCCGTGTTCGGTGGGGGAGGTCCGCTCCGTGTCGAGACGTTGGCGTATCAGCTCACGATGCCGGGATTAGCCGAAGAGCTTGCGTTCCGCGGCGTGTTTCTTGCCCTCCTGCACCGGGCTATACCAGCAGAAGCGGGGGCTGCTGTTTCCTGGTGGCCGGCGGTGGTCACGACGCTTGCGTTCGCCTTCACGCACAGCCCGAGTCTTGAGGGCGGCCGAATCGCATTCGCGTTCCTCCCGTTCCTCCTACCCCTGGTGGCTGGGGCTGCGTTCGCGTGGCTCCGGGAAAAGACAGGAAGCCTCCTCTGGCCAACAATCGCTCATAACGGGCTCAACGCGGCTATTTTCGTCAGCGGGTCGGTAGCGGGAGCGGCGTGATCCGCTAGGAGCTGGCCGCGATCCCGTCCGGACGGGGCGGGCGCTTGAGCGGGGCGGGCTCGCCCCCCGAAGACAACCCACCGCCCCGCCCTCACAGAGCCGCCACCCCGCCCCCGGCCGCCGTCACGTAGCGACGCGGCGCGCCCCCTCCGGCCGCTCCAGCATCACCAGCCCCTGCGCCACCAGCAGCGTCGTGACGACGAAGAACAGGGCCTCCTCGACCGGGAGGCCCGCGATCTCCCACCCGGTCCGCGTGGCGTCGGTGATGTCCCAGATGCCCTGGCCGATGGCGAAGCGGTCGGCGACCCAGAGGTAGAGCGAGAGCGGGACGACGGTCACGGCCACGAGCCGGCGCCGTGCCCAGACGAGCTCGCCCCCGACCGCCCACATCAGCGCGAGCACCGGGCACGCCCAGGCCAGGATGAGCCCGAGGTAGAGCCAGTGCCCGCCGGCCACGAGCGCCGCGGCGCCGGCCGCCGAGAGCGCCCCGAACACGGCCACGCCCAGCCACCGCGCGCCCCGCTCAGCCGGCGGCGGCACGGGCCACCGCGCCTGGAACAGCCGGAGCCACAGCCCCGCCAGGACCGTCTGGATCACGAAGAACGCGTACTCCTCGACCGGCACCCAGCCGATCGTCGCGAGCACGCGCCCCGGCGGGTACGTCCACACCTCGTGGGCGACGAGGTAGTTGTCCCACGGCGTCGTGTAGACGAACGCGATGCCGACGAGGAGGGCCAGCGGCCCCCACCGCGCCCGCGTCCGCCCCTGGAGGAGCGCGAGGACCACGAGCGGGGGAACGGTAAAGGCGAGGTGGAACTCGAGGTACGTCAGCGGAGCGCGGGGCGGGGCGGGGCAGGACGGCGAGCCCGGAGGGCGGGGCGGTCACGACCGGCGCCCGCCCGCGTTCCCGCCCTCTGGGTCCGCCCCGCCTGGCGCCACCCCGCCCGCGGTGCCCACGCCACCCCGCCCCGCCCGCGGTGCCCACGCCACCCCGCCCCGCCCGGGCGGGGCGGGCTACCAGAACATCCCGACGATCACCGCCGTCAGCGCAACGAGCACGGCCGACTGCACGCGGTAGTTCTTCCAGAACGGGACGCCCTTCAGGTCCTCGGTCTCGGCCCGGAAAAAGGCCGGCGTCCACATGAGCCCCTCCGTCTTTTCGAGCGGGGGCGGGGCGGTCTGGAGGCTCACGACCGCCATGACCGTCATCGAGATCAGGAGCAGGATGGGCGCGAGGTAGAGGAAGTTGAAGACGAGGACCTCCTGGACGCTCAGGACCAGGAAGACCACCGACGCTAGGTGCCCGGCGACGAGCCCCGCGAGCGCGCCGTCGGCGTTGGCGCGCTTCCAGAACACGCCGAGCACGAAGAGGGCGATCGCCGGCGGCGCCACGTACGCCAGCGTCGACTGGATGTAATCCCAGAGCGTGCCGGCGTTGACGATGATCGGGCTCCAGACGATGGCGACCACCATGCACACGCCGGTCACGATCCGCCCGGTCCGGGCCAGCGCCTGCGGCGACGTGTTCGGCCGGTACTTCTTGATAAAGTCCATCGTGATAAGGGTCGAGGCCGCGTTCAGCGTCGAGTCGACAGACGACATGATGGCGGCCACCATCGCCGTCAGCACGAGGGCGCGGAACCCGCCGGGGAGCAGGTCGAACAGGAGCGTCGGGAAGATCTGGTCCGGGTTGGCGACGGCGCCCTCGGGGTAGAGCACGCGCCCGAACGTGCCCGGCATCACCATGAGGAACAGGATGGGCAGCTTGAGGAGCCCGCCGAACAGCGCGCCCCAGCGCCCGTGGTCGAGGTTCTTGGCGCCCAGCACGCGCTGGACCATAAACTGGTTGGTCGTCCAGAAGTAGAACCCGAGCAGGAACACGCCGGTGATGAGCCCGAGCCACGGCATGTCGGGGCTGGAGAGCGGCTGGATGAGCGACAGCTTCTCGTCCGGCGTCACGGCCTTGACGGCTTCCCAGCCGCCCGACTTCTGCCACGCCATGAACGAGACGGCCGCCGCCCCGACCAGGAGCAGCGTGCCCTGGATGGCGTCGGTGTAGACGACAGCCTTGAGCCCGCCGGCGATCGTGTAGGCCCCGGCGATGAGGGCCAGGATCGTCATCGAGATCCACAGCGGGACGTCCGGGTAGAGCAGCTGGACCACGAGCGCCCCGGCGTAGAGCGCCGCCGCCGTGTCGACGATGACCGAGAGGAAGATGGAGATGACCGAGAAGTAGGTCCGGCTGCGGCCGTCGAACCGCTTCTCGAGGAACTCGGGCATCGTGTAGATCCCGCTCGAGAGGTAGAACGGGAGGAAGAACAGCACGAACACCACGAGCACGAGGGCCGCCATCCACTCGTAGTTGTACACCGAGAGCCCGATCCCGCCGTACGCCGCCGACGCCATCCCGATCATCGACGACGACGACAGGTTCGACGCCACGAGGCTGATCCCGATGAGCCCCCACGTGAGCGACCGCCCCGCCAGGAAGTAGTCCTCCCCGTCGTCGGTCCGGCGCGAGAAGTACAGGCCGATCCCGAAGATGACGGCGCCGTAGAGGAGGACGACCGTGATGTCGAGGGTCGTCAGCGTAAAGTCGGGCATGGAGCGGGGCGGGGCGGAAGACGCGTGAAGGTAGCGCATCCTGTGGAAACGCTTCCATGCCTCCGGCTCCACCCCGCCCTGCCGCTCCTCCGCGTGTCCCGGACCGCCAAGCCCGCCGCCTGGCCATGTAGGACGGAGCCGCCTTCACCCAGCCGCATGACTCCGCCGTCGCCCGTGGCGCCGACCCGGCGGTTGCCCGCGGAAAGGACTCCCGGTCGAGCCCCACCCCGCCCCGCCGCAGGGCTCAGTCCATTCTCGGCGCCCCGCCCCTACCGGCGGAGGCGGGCGTTCTCCTTCGTCAGCCGGTCGACCTCGCGGATCGAGCCCGTGAGGTGGGCGCGCAGGTTCTCGTGCTCCTCGCGGAGCGCGTCGAGTTCGCGCTGGAGCCGGTCGATCTCGTCCTTCACCTCGCGGAGGCGGGACGTCGAGACGCGGATCGTGTCCTCTCCTGAGGGGTCGGTCATGCGGGGCGGGGCGGTCGCGGCCGGAAGCTACGGCGCGTTGTCGATGGGCTGCGGCCGGTAGCGGCCGCCGTCGGCCGGCGGCGGGGGCGGGGCGGGGGCCTGCCCGGGAAGCCGCGGGATGTCGGCGCCGGTCACAGGCCGCTCGGTCTCGAGCGTGAGCCGGTAGAGGCCGCCGCCGCCCTGGCCGCCCACGACCACGCGGTAGGCGCCGCCGGACGGGAGCGTAAACCGGATGCGCGCGCGGTCGCCGTCGGGCGCCGCCGGCACGCGCGTCCCGTCGGGGCCGACGAGCACGAGCGTGGGCACGAACCCCTCGGCCCGGACCTCCAGGCGGACCCGGTCGCCGGGCTGCCCGCGGAAGCGGTACGGCCGTGTGGCGCCGACGGCGAGCGTGTCGGAGACCGGCGCCCCAGTCGTGGGCAGCGGCTCGGCCGGCGGCCCGGCCTCCTCGTCCGGCTCCTCGACCTCGGGGGACACGGCGAGCTGGGCCGAGTACGCCCCGCGCTGGCCGGCCGTCCGCGAGCTCACGACGGCCGTGTAGGTCCCGGTTGCTTCGGGCGTGAACGTGTACGTCACGCTCCCGCCGGCGCGGCCGGTCTCGCCGCGGACCGCCCCGCCCGGGCCGGTAATCTCGACGGTCGGCGCGAAGGCCGACGAGCGGACGGTGACGGTGTGCTCGCGGCCCTCGGCGCCTGAGAAGCGGTAGCGGTCGCGGAAGAAGCCGTCGGCGCGCTCGCTGAACTCGCCGAGCGTGGCCGAGACCGACGCGCTGGCCTCGATCGGCCGGACCGGCGCCTCCTGGCGGATGCGGAGGACGTAGTCGCCCGTGTCCTCGGGCCGCCGCGACGTCACGAACAGGCGGTAGAGGCCCGGCCCGCGGAGGTCGCGCACGGCGACGGTCCGCTCGCCCGTGTCCTCGTTGTCGGCGACGGTCTCGGCCGCCACGCGCTCACCCTCGGGCGTCTCGACGGTGAGGTCCGGGAGGAAGTCGCCCGACTGGAGCGTGAACGCGAGGACGAGCCCCGACGAGTCGGCGGCGAACGAGTAGAGGTCCTGGTAGCGCCCGTTCTCGGTGCGGAAGTCCTCGTCGGTCAGCGCGCCCTCGGCCTCGCCGGCCTCGACGATGACGGCCTCCGGCCCCGTCGGCTCGGCCGGCGCGTCGGGGACGGCCTCGACGGGGGCGGGGTCGTCGGTGGAGCGCCCGGTCAGGACCAACCCGCCCACGACGAGCACGACGGCCCCGAGCGCGAGGAGCGCGGGCAGCAGCCACCGCCGCCCGCCCCGCTCGGCGTCCGGGCGGTGCGCCAGGGTAGGGCGCCCGCCGGCGGCCCCGTCGCCGGCGGCGAGCGCGCGCTCGGGGTCCCACGGCGCGGCCGTGTCGTGGCCGTTGGGGCACCCGCCGACGGCCTCCCAGGTCTCGCGCAGCGAGACGGTCCCACACGTCGCGCAGAGCACGACGGCGTTCGTCGGGCGGAACGGGACGCGCGTGAGCGGGTCGGCCTGGCCGGCCCGGAGGAAGCGGGCGTCGGCGGCGGAGTCGAGGCGGTGGAACGCGGGCACGGCGGACCGGGAGGGCGGGGCGGGCGCGGAAGGTAGCGCGGGCGGGGCGGGGGGCTGTTCACGCGCGGCCTGGCCGCCCCGCCCCCGGTGCGGGCGAAGACGGGCGGGGTGGAGTGGGGTGCCGCCCCGCCCGATGCCGCCCCGCCCGGGCGGCGTTGCCCGACGGCGTTGCATGCAACGCCGCTACGACGGCCGCCCCGCCCACGGCGCGGGCGGGGTGGTGCATTCTGCCCGCTGCCCGCTCAGCCCGTGGCGAGGCGCATGAACTCGGCGCGCGTGTCCGTGTTGGTCAGGAAGACGCCGCTCATGGCGCTCGTGGTCGTCATCGAGTTCTGCTTTTCGGCCCCGCGCATCATCATGCACAGGTGCTGGGCCTCGATGACGACGGCCACGCCCTCGGGCTCGAGCACGCGCTGGACGGCGTCGCGGACCTGGAGCGTGAGCCGCTCCTGGACCTGGAGCCGCCGCGCGAACACGTCGACCACCCGGGGGATCTTGCTCAGCCCCACGATCCGCCCGTTCGGGATGTAGCCCACGTGGGCCTTGCCGAAGAACGGGAGCGCGTGGTGCTCGCAGAGGCTGTAGACCTCGATGTCCTTGACGAGCACCATCTCGGAGTAGTCCTCGTCGAAGAGCGCGCTGCGGAGGATTTCGTCGGGGTCGAGGCCGTAGCCGTGCGTCAGGAACTGCCACGACTTCGCCATGCGCTCGGGCGTCTTGAGCAGGCCCTGGCGCTCGGCGTCCTCGCCGGCGAGTTCGATCTGGCGCCGCGCGAGGCCCGCGAGCTCAGCCGCCGTGTCGGCGTGGTAGACGTCCTTGCGCTCGTAGAGGAGCGGGCTCGCGTCGCGGACGGCGAGGTCGCTCGCCCCGCCCGGCCGCCCCGCCCCGTTCGGGCTCTGCGGGTCGGGGGTCTGCTCGTTGGTTTCGTTACTCGCCACGGTACACGACGGAGTTGTTGGGGGTCTCGCGGAGGGCGACCTCGTAGAGGCCGGGCACGTGGGGCGCCAGCTGCTCCCACACGGCCACGGCCAGCGTCTCGGTCGAGGTCTTCTTGCCCTCCAGGAAGGGGACGTCGAGGTTGAGGTTCTTGTGGTCGAGCGGCTCGACGACGCGGTCCTGGATGGTCCGCTTGAGGTCGGCGAGGTCGACCACGAACCCCGTGTCGGCGTCGGGCTCGCCGGCGACCGTCACGTCGAGCTCGTAGTTGTGGCCGTGCCAGTTCGGGCTGTTGCACTTCCCGAACGTCTCCCGATTCCAGTCGTCGGACTTGTTCGGGTTGTGGAGGCGGTGGGCCGCGTTGAAGTGGGCCTTGCGGGTGACATAGACCGTCGGCATGGGGGGCGGGGTGGCGCTGCGGGCGGGGCGGGGTACCCCGGGCGGGCCGGCGTGTTTCGGGGATGGGGTGGGCGGGTGCGACAGAGCGCCGGGGCGCAAGCATGCCGGGGCAGGCTCGGTCTATCGGGCGCCGCCCCACCCCGCTCGCAGCCCGATGGGCGGGGCGGGCACCCTACGCTCCTACGCTCCGCCCGCTTAGCTTGCCCGCCACCCCGCCCGATACGCCTTCCGTGGCCGACTCCACCGAGAAAACCCTCTTCCAGAAGATCGCCGACGGCGAGGTCCCGGCCGACGTCGTCTACCAGGACGACCGGGCCGTCGCCTTCCGCGACATCCACCCGGTCGCGCCCACGCACGTCCTGATCGTGCCCCGGACGCCGATCCCGCGCGCCGACGCCGTCGGCGAGGCCGACGAGGCGCTCGTGGGCCACCTGTTCACCGTCGCCCGCCGCGTGGCCGAGGCCGAGGGGCTCTCCGACTACCGCCTCGTGGTCAACAACGGGGCCGGGGCGGGGCAGACCGTGTTCCACCTCCACGTGCACCTCCTCGGCGGCCGCGACCTCCAGTGGCCGCCGGGGTAGCGGAGGGATAGAGGGATACGGCATGGAGGAATGGGCAGACCCGCCACCCCGCCCCTTCATCCCTCTCCCATCCCTCGATCCCTTCATCCCTCATGATCTCTGTCCAGGACGTCCGCGTCGCGCTCGACGGCACGCCCATCCTGCACGGCGTCTCGTTCGACGTCGCGTCGGGGTCCGTCGCGGGCTACGTCGGGCCGAACGGGGCGGGCAAGACGACGACCATCCGGCTCCTGACTGGCGCGCTCACGCCCGACGCCGGCCGCGTCGTCGTGGGCGGGGTGGACGTCGTGGCCGATCCGGTCGAGGCCAAGCGCCGGTTCGGGTACGTCCCCGAGCACGGCCACCTCTACGAGAGCTTCACGCCGACCGAGTACCTCGCCTTCGTTGGCCGAATGCACCGGCTCGACGAGGCGGCCATCCGCGTGCGGACGGCGGCGCACCTCCGGTTCTGGGGCTTGAGCGAGGCGGCCGACCAGTCGATGACGGGGTTCTCGAAGGGGATGAAGCAGAAGGTTCTGGTCTCGGCCGCGCTCGTCCACGACCCGCCGGTCCTGCTCCTCGACGAGCCGCTGGGCGGCCTCGACGCCCACGCCGTGCTCCAGACGCGCGCGCTGCTCCGCACGCTCGCCGCCCGCGGGCGGACCGTGTTCTACTCGTCGCACCTGCTCGACGCCGTCGAGAAAGTCGCCGACCTCGTGGTCGTGCTCCGCGACGGCCGCGTGATCCAGACGGGCTCGCCCGAGGAGATCACGACGCTCGGCGGCGGCGGCTCGCTCGAAGACGCCTTCGGCAAACTGACCGCCTCGGCCGACGCCTACGACGAGGCCGAGGTCCTGGTCGCGGAGGCGTTTGGGGAGGGCGGGGCGGAGCTGCGAGGTCAGGGCCTCGGAAGGGAAAAGTGAGAAGGGAAAAGGCAGAAGGGGAGGTCCGGTCTGAGCCGCGCGACATCGTCGAGCGGACGGAAGACTTTGCGGTCCGGGCGGTCGGCGTGTTCCGCTACTTGCAAGACCGACCAGACCGGGCGGGGTGGGTCGTTGGGAAGCAGTTTCTCCGCGCGGCCACGTCCGTGGGCGCGAACGTGGAAGAGGCCCAGGACGCGTCGAGCCGGAAGGACTTTGCGCACCGCTACAGCATCGCGTTGCGGGAGGCGAGGGAGTCCCGCTACTGGCTCCGCATCATGCGCAAGACGGAGATGGCCCCGCCCGACCGCCTCGACCCGTTGATCCAGGAGGCCAGCGAGCTCTACGCCATTCTGAGCACCATCGTCAAGAAAGCGAGGGCGGCCTGACCACCCCGCCCCTTCTCACTTTTCCCTTTCTCCTTTTCCCTTCAGACGATGCATTCCCTCGGCGTCACCGGCGGCATCGGTAGCGGCAAGTCGGCGTTCGTCGCCCGGCTGGCGGGGCACGACGGGGTCCGCGTGGTCTACGCCGACGACCTCGCCAAGCGGCTCATGGGCGAGGACGCCGCCGTGCGCGCGGCGCTCGTCGCGCGGTTCGGGGCCGAGACGTACGACGGGGCGGGGCGGCTCGACCGGGCGCACCTCGCCGCCCGCGTGTTCGGCGACGCCGGCGAGCTGGCCGCGCTCAACGCCATCGTCCACCCCGCCGTGCGGCGGGCGCTCGGGGAGGCGCTGGAGGCCGCCCGCGCCGAGGGCGTGCGCCTGCTCGTGTACGAGGCGGCCCTGATCTTCGAGACCGGCGGCGACGAGATCCTGGACGCCGTCGTCGTCGTGGACGCCCCGGTCGAGACGCGCGTCGCCCGCGTGCAGGCCCGGGACGGAGCGACGCGCGACGCCGTCCTCGCCCGGATGCGCCACCAGATCGACCCCGCCGAGGCGCGCCGGCGGGCCGACCTCGTGGTCGTCAACGACGGCGACCTCGACGCGCTCTACGCCGAGGCCGACGCGCTCGCCCGGCAGTACGCGTAGCCGCCCCGCCCCGCCCTTCTGCGAGCGGGGCGGGTACGGACGCCCGCAGCCGTTCAGGAGGACGACGAGCAGAAGGGGCGGGGTGGAGCCACCCCGCCCGGCGGCGACGGCCGGCGCTACTCCTCGACGACGAACGGGATCGAGATCTCGCCGAACGTCTCGCCCGTCCGCGCGTCCACGAGGTCGGCGCGGAACCGGACGCGCGGGGCGCTCGGCGGCACGCGCTCGAAGTAGAGGAACCCGGACACCCGGCCGCCCGGGTCGATCACGCCCTCCGGCAGCGCCTCGCGGACCATCTCCTCGGTCGGGAGCGCGATCTCGCGGTAGGCCGTGTAGTAGCGGTTGTAGTAGAGCGGGTCGTACCCGAACGAGCCCGCGTACGGCGTGAGCGTCGGGTACACCGAGGCGTAGTACGGGGCGACCGTGAACCCGCTGTAGGCGAACCCCGGGGCCGTCACCGGAGCGTAGGCGTCGACGAGGACCGGATCGGCCACGTCGCCCTCGATGCCGTACGGCGGGAGCGCCGCGTAGCGCCCGCCCTGCGGGCTGACGAGCGTGAAGTCGTCGTAGCGGAGCCGGACGGGGAGCCGGCTCCCGTTCTCGATCGTGACGCGGAGGGGCGTGACCTCGGTTTTGACGCGGGCGAGGCCGTCCCACGCCCCGGTCTCCGCCGTCATGCGGACGCCGTCGACGACCTCGACGGCCGTCTCGGGGGCGACGGTCTCGGCGGCCGGGGCCGGCTCGAGTTGGGTGCCGGTCGCCGCGCAGCCGGTGGCGAGAAGGGCAGAGAGGAGGAGCAGCGGTCGCATGGGCGGGGTGGGAAAGAGTCCCCGTCCCACCGGCCGCCCCGCCCCCCGTTCCAGCGCCAAAGACGGTCCTGGAAGTCCGCAGGCGCCGCTCGCGGACTCCCCCAGGACGCGGCCCGGGCCACCGCCCAGACGAGCGTCGGGCGGGGTGGAGATCGCGTCCATCCCGCCCCGCCCCCGAACGCGGGCGCGGGCTCCCCGTTGGCCTCCTTCTGCTCACTTCCGCCCCGCCCTTTGGGTCCGCCTATGCGCGCCGTCGTCCTCGACCAGTTCGGCTCTGCCGACCACCTCCACCTCCGCGACGACGTGGACAAGCCGTCGCCCCGCCGCGGCGAGGTCCTCGTGCACGTCCACGCGACGTCGGTCAACCCGCTCGACACCAAGGTCCGCAAGCAGGGCGGGAGGTACGGGGTCGAGCCGCCGGCCATCCTCGGGTACGACGTGTCGGGCGTGGTCGAGGCCGTCGGCGAGGACGTGGACAGCCTGGTCGAGGGCGACGCCGTGTTCTACACGGCGGCGATCAACGCGCACGGGGCCTACGCCGAGTACCACGTGGCCGAGGCCGGCGACGTCGTCGTGAAGCCGGACAACGTCGAGCACGAGGAGGCCGCGGCGATCCCGCTCGCGGCGTGCACGGCGTACCAGGCGCTCGTCGACCGCGCCCGCGTCCAGGTCGGCGAGACGGTCCTGATCCACGGCGGCGGCGGCGTGGGGCACTTTGCCGTCCAGATCGCCGAGGCCGCCGGCGCGCGCGTCGTGGTCGTCGGCAACGGGGCCATGGAGGACACGCTCCTCGATCTCGGCGCCGACGTGTTCGTCGACTACAAGCGGGGCGGGGCGGTCTCGGCCGTCCTCGACCTCACCGACGGGCTCGGCGCCGACGTCGTCTTCGACACCGTCGGCGGCACGACGCTCGTCGACAGCATCGACGCGCTCGCCCCGCTCGGGCGCATGGTCTCGATCGTGGGCGACGCGACGGGCGACTTTGGGAAGGCCTACCAGAAGAACGCGGCCTTCTTCCCCATGATGATGAAGCGCGACGGGGGCATGATGGACCTCGTCGCCGGCCTCGTCGAGCGCGGCCTCGTCGCCCCGCTCGTGGCCGACGTGCTCCCGCTCGCCGACGCCGCCGAGGCGCACCGCCGGGTCGAGGCCGGCGGCGTCCACGGCAAGCTCGTGCTCACGCCGTAAGGGCGGGGCGGCAATCAGGGGCGTCCACCAGCACCGCCCCGCCCGCGCCGTGAAGGCGGGCGCTCTACGGGCGGGGCGGCGCTCTCACCGGCCCGTCTCCACCCCGCCCGCGCTGGGCGGGGCGGACGGCCTCAGCCGCCGAGGACCGACGACAGCGCGCCGTGGTCGTCGAGCCCGTTGAGGACGTGGCCCATGCGGTCCCGCTTCGTCCGCAGGTAGGCCTCGTTGTGGACGCCGGGCATCACCTCGACCGGGACGCGCTCGACGATCTCGAGCCCGTAGCCCTCCAGCCCGACCCGCTTGGTCGGGTTGTTCGTCATCAGGCGGAGCCGGCGGACGCCGAGGTCGCGGAGAACCTGGCACCCGATCCCGTAGTCGCGGTGGTCGGGCTGGAAGCCCAGCGCCTCGTTGGCCTCGACCGTGTCGAGCCCCTCCTCCTGGAGCTTGTAGGCCCGGAGCTTGTTGAGCAGCCCGATGCCGCGGCCCTCCTGCTTCATGTAGAGGACGACGCCCCGCCCCTCGCGCTCGACCTGGGCCATCGCGTGCGCGAGCTGGTCGCCGCAGTCGCACCGCGCCGAGCCGAAGATGTCGCCCGTCACGCACTGGCTGTGCACGCGCACGAGGACCGGGTCGTCCTCGGTCCACTCGCCCTTGATCAGCGCCAGGTGGACGTCGCCCGTCAGGACCTCCTCGTAGGCCGCGAGCCGGAAGTCGCCGTAGGCCGTCGGCATGGAGACCTCTACGGCCTTGCTCACGAGCGTGTCGCGGCGCATCCGGTACGCGATGAGGTCGCGGATGGTGATGAGCTTGAGCCCGTGCTCGTCGGCGAACGCGCGGAGGTCGGGCGTCCGCGACATGGTGCCGTCGGCGTGCATGATCTCGATGAGCACGCCGGCGGGGCGGAGCCCGGCCAGCCGCGCGAGGTCGACGGCCGCCTCGGTGTGGCCGGCCCGGCGGAGCACGCCGCCGGCCTGCGCCCGGAGCGGGAACACGTGGCCGGGCCGCGCGAAGTCGGTCGGGGCCGCCTCGGAGTCCGCGAGCGCGCGGATGGTCTTGGCCCGGTCGGCCGTCGAGATGCCGGTCGTCGTGCCGTGGCGGTAATCGACGGACACCGTGAACGGCGTCTCGTGGAGCGACGTGTTGACCGGCTCCATCATGGGCAGGTCGAGGGCCGCGGCGCGCTCGCCGGTGATGGCCACGCACATCAGCCCGCGCGCCTCACGGGCCATAAAGTTGACCGAGTCCGGCGTGACGAGTTCGGCGGCGCCGATGAGGTCGCCCTCGTTTTCGCGGTCCTCGTCGTCGACCACGACGACGAGCTTCCCGTTCTGGACGTCTTCGAGGGCCTCCTCGACGGCGTCGAAGCGGACGGAGTCGGGGGCGGGGCGCGTGTCGTCGGCCATGCGGAGCGGACCCGGGCAGCGGGCGGTGGTGCCCCCGGACAACGGGGCGGGGCGGCGCCGTGTGCCCATCCCCGACGAAAGTTCGCCGCCCCGCCCGCGGCGCGCGTCCTGTGGGGCCGCTTGGGAGGCCACCCCGCCCGCCGTTTGAGGAGGCACGAGGTCCGGCAGACCTCCTGAGCTGCGTCCTCGAGTACCTCGTACCCGGTACCCCGTACCTCCCGAAGCCCGATCTAGGCCGCGTCCGGCACCACCTTGTAGGCGATCTTCGCCTTGTCGAACCGGAGCTTCGTCCCGCCGTCGACCTCGGCCAGCACGGTCGCGTCGTCGACCTGGCGGATCGTGCCGTGGATGCCGCCGACGGTCACGACCCGGTCGCCCTTGGTGAGGCTCTCGATAAGCGCCCGGTGCGCCTTGGCCTGCTTCGTCTGCGGCCGGATCATCGTGAAGTACATCACGACGAAGAGGAGGCCGAGGAGCAGGAGCGGGTTGCCGAAGAGGCCGCCGGTGGCCTGGGCGAGGGGGAGCATGGCCGGACGGGTCGCGCGGGCGGGGCGGGGGAAACAGAGTGAGGGCACGCGATCCGTATCGCGCCGCTGCGACTTCCTACCGTTGCTGCCGTCAGGCCCTGGCGGGGTTCGGAAGGAGCTGGCCGTACGGGACGTGCCCTCACTCTGCCGGCGGCGCCCGCGCGTCTAGACGACGGGAGCGGGGCGGCCGGCAGCGCTAAGGTACCGCCCCGCCCGCGGCGGGTTGCGAAACGGCGGGGAAGTCGGAGCGGGCGGGCGGTAGACTTGCGCCGGCACCCGCCCCGCCCCATGCGCCGCCTGACCCTGTTCCTCCTCGTCCTCCTTGCCCACCCCGCCCTCGCTCAACCCGCGGGCGGGGCGGCGGGCGGGGCGGTGCCGCTGGACTCGCTCGACGCCCTGGTCGAAGCGTTCGCCGCCGAGGCCGACCTGCCCTCGGTCGTCGTGGCCGTCGTGCGCGACGGGCGGCGGCAGGTGGCCACGGCCGGCGCCGTCGGCGGCGCGGCGCCGACCGCGCGCACGCCGTACGAGGTCGGCTCGGTCACGAAGGTCGTCACGGCGCTCGTGCTGGCCGAGATGGCGCAGCGCGGCGAGGTCGCGCTCGCGACGCCCGTCGGCGACCTCCTCCCGGACTCGGTGCGCGTCCCCGCGGGCGGGGCGGCGCCGGTCACGCTCGCCGACCTCGCCACGCACACGTCGGGGCTGCCGCGCCTGCCGCCGACGCTCCTCCTCACGGCCGACCCCGGCGACCCGTACGCGGCGTACGGCACGGGCGACCTCTACGCGTTCCTCGACCTGTACGAGCTGCCGCGCGCGCCGGGCGCCGCCTACGAGTACTCGAACCTGGGCGGCGGCCTCCTCGGGCTGGCCCTCACGCGGCGCGCGGGCGGGGCGGACCTGGAGGCCGAGTCGGGCGGGGCGGCGTATGGGGCGCTCGCGCGGGAGCGCGTGCTGGGGCCGCTGGGTATGGACGAGACGGTCGTCGCGGTCCCCGAGGCGCGCGGTCTGGCGCCGGCCGTCGGCCCGTCGGGCGAGCCGGTCCCGCACTGGACCTGGACCGACGCCACGGTCGGCGCGGGCGGCCTGCGCTCGACGGCGGCCGACCTCCTCACGCTCGCCGAGGCCACGATCGCCCCGCCCCCGGACCTCCCCGCCCCGCTCGCGGCGGCGCTCGTGGAGGCGGCCCGTCCGCTCCGCCCGGTGCAGGGCGCGATGCGGATCGGGCTGGGATGGCACGTTCTCCCCGTCGGCCGGCCGGGCGACGGCGTCGTGTGGCACGACGGCGGCGTCGGCGGCGGGTCCAGCTTCGTGGGCTTGGACCGCGAGGCCGGCGTCGGCGTGGTGGTGCTCGCCAACAAGGGCGGGGCGGGCCAGACGGTGACGGCGTTCGGGTTCGGGCTCCTCCGGCGCCTCCTCGGCGCGGCGGGCGACGAATAAGGCGGCGGATCAGCGTCTTGACGCTCGGCTCGTCCGAGAAGACACCGTGGCCGGCAGTGAGCGCGCGGCCGTAGTGACCGTTCTGTTCGCCGCGTCGGCGCTTGGTCCGCTCGCAGTGCTGGGGCTGGAGCTGAGCGGCCGTCTCCTCCTCCGTGATCTGCTCCAGCACGCCCTCGATGGCGTCGCGGAGGCGGTCGTGGGGAGAGGCGGTGGCCTCGTTAGGTGAGGCCGCTGAGAGGCCTCGTCGGTCGGGACGGCTGGAGCCACCAGATTCGCTACGCGACCCGTCGCGGGCGGGGCGGGAGCCCGCTCGACGGTCATTCGGCGGTGCGAGGCGTGATCGGCCCACGCCGCCGGAACGGATGCCCCGCCAAGGCCACCCCGCCTGCGGCGCACCCACGAGCCGCCCCGCCCCGGTGGGCGGGGCGGCGGGCGGCCCGAACGCAGCGATCTTGGCGGCGCCCGCCCCGCCCCCACGACCGCCCGTGCTCACTCCGTCGGCCTTCCGCCTCCTCGCGCTCCTCCTGCTCGCCGCCCCGCCCGCGCTCGCGCAGGCACCGGCCGCCCCGCCCGACACCGCCAGGGGCGGGGCGGACTCCGCGCGCGTCCGCACGGACGTGCCCGCGGCGCCGCAGACGCCGGCGCAGCAGGCGCTCGCCCGCGTCCGCGCGGCCGTCGCGGACTCGTCGGCGTTCGCGCCGGTCGGTCCGCACGCGCCGCTCCCTGCCGCCCTCGCCGGCGTGGTGTGGGCCGCCCCGCCCGACGCGGCGGCGGCCGTCGACGACCTCCTCGCGATCCGCCGGGCCGGCGCGCGGAGCGTGCGGACGGGACTCGTGGAGGACCCCATCGTGCTGGAGGCGGCGACGCTCCTCGGGCTCTCGCTGTGGCAGGACCTGCCCGTCGAGAATCTCCCCGCCCCGTTTCTCGTGGCCCGGACGCGCGAGGTCGCCGGCGTGCTGGCCGAGGCGCTCGACCGCGCCCGGCCCTACGCGGCGGCCCGCCACTTTGGGCTCGCGCAGGGGAGCGACACGAGCGACCGGCGCGCGCGCGCCTACTTCGAGGCGCTCACGGCGCTTGTGCGCGAGCGCGGGGCGCCGGGGACACAGACCTACTACACGAGCCGGTTCATCGGCGACGACCGGGCGGGGCGAACGGTCGACGTGGTCCTCCTCGACGCCCGCGACCGCGACCCCGTCGCGGCGCTCCGCGCGTGGCGGGCGCGGCACGAGACGCCCGTCGGGCTGGCGTCGGTCGGGGCCGGCGTGCGGCCGGGGCGGGGCGGCGGGTGGCGGACGCCGGGGAGCGAGGCGGCTCAGGGCCGCGCGCTCGAGACGGCCTTCAACGAGCTCGGCGCGGTCCAGCCGGCGCCGGCCGTCGCGTTCGTGTACCGCTGGCGCGACGCGACCGACGCGCTCCCCCAGGACCCCAGCGCCGAGGTGGCCGGGACGCGGTTCGGCCTCCTCGCCGAGAGCGGCGAGCCCCGCCCCGCCCTCGACGTCGCGAGCGGGTTCTGGTCGGGCAGCCAGCGCGTGTTCGCCTTCGACGCCGGTGCGCCTGTGAGCCGCGTGCCCGGCGTGTCGCCGGTGCTCCTGCTCGGATGGGGGCTGGTCCTCGGGCTGGGCGTGCTGTACGCGACGGTCCCCCGCATGGGCGCCCTCGTCCCGCGCTACTTCGGCCGCCGCGACCTCTACCGGGACGCCGTCAAGCGCGGGTTCGACCTCTCGGTGTCCGAGACCTCGGGCCTCGCGGCGCTGCTCGCGTTCTCGGCCGGCGTGGTCGGCGCCTCCACGCTGCGCGCGCTGGGGCGCACGGACACGCTCTCGGCCGCGACGGCGGGGTGGCCGGCGGGCGCGCAAGACCGGCTGATCGCGCTGATCGGCCAGCCCCTCGTGCTCGTGCTCCTGCTGGCGCTGGGGTACGGGGCGTGGCTCCTGCTCAACGTCGTCTGGCTCAACGTGCTGGCCGGGCGCCGCCGCATCCGCCCCGGTCAGGCGCTCTCGCTGGCCGTGTGGTGCCGGTGGGCGTGGCTCCCGCTGATGGTCGTCGCCCTCGTGCTCGCGAGCGTCGACGCCGGGCTGGCGACGGTCCTGGCCCCGACACTCCTCGTCGTCGCCGTCTTGATCGAGGTCGTCGCGGGGTACCGGATGGCGTGGGATCTGCAGTCGATCAAAGCCGTGCCTCCCACGCGGGCCGTCCTCTTCGGGTTCGGGCTCCCGTTCGTGCTCGCCCTCGGCGGCCTCGTGTGGGTCGCCCTCGTCTCCCGCGACGAGGCCGCCTTCCTCTGGCACCTCGCGACGAGGGCGTAGCAGACCGCCCCGCCCACCGTGCCCCGCCCATCGTTGAGGAGCGGGCGGGGCGGCGGACGGTTCCCTCGGCCACCCCGCCCATGAGCCTGGGGGCGGGGCGGAGGGCTCGTTATCCGGTGTAGCTCACGCGGTAGATCCGGCCGTTGGCCTCCTCCGTCACCAGGAGCGAGCCGTCGGGGAGGACGAGGACGCCCACGGGGCGGCCCCACGTCGTCGGGCCGGCGGGGTCGATCAGGAAGCCGGTCAGGAAGTCCTCGTAGGTGCCGGTGGGGCGGCCGTCCTCGAACGGGACGAACACGACCTTGTAGCCCGTGCCCTGGCTCTTATTCCACGAGCCCCGGAAGGCGACGAACGCCCCGCCCTGGTAGCGCGCGGGGAATGAGGCCGCCCCGCCTGCGGTCGTCGCGCCGGTCGGGTAGAAGGCGAGGCCGAGCGCGGCCGAGTGCGACTCGAACAGGACGTCCGGCGCGACGGTCTGCGCGGCGAGGTCCGGCCGCTCGCTCTGGCCGTCGTCGGTGCGGCGCGGGTCGAGGTTGTCCGGCGTGAAGTAGGCGTAGGGCCAGCCGTAGAACCGGGGCTCGCCGTCGGCGCCCGCGCCGATCGACGTGAGGTAGTCCGGGACGAGGCCGTCGCCCAGGCGGTCGCGCTCGTTGACCGTCACGTAGGGCACGCCCGTGGCGGGGTGGAAGTCGAGGCCGACCGGGTTGCGGAGCCCGAACGACACCGTTTCCCGCCCCGCCCCGCCCGGCGTGATGCGGAAGACCGAGGCGCGCGGAAGCTCCTCGGGGTCCACGTTCGACTCGGACCCGACGGTCACGTAGAGGCTGTCGCCGTCGGGGCTCGCGACCACGTTGCGCGTCCAGTGCTGGTTGTAGCCCCCGCCCGGGAGGTCGGCGATGACCGTGCCCTCGCCCTCCAGCCGCCCCGCCCCCGGCGCGTACGGGTAGCGGCGGACCTCGCTCGTGTTGCCGACAAAAAAGGCGCCGTCCGCGAAGGCCATGCCCATCGGCAGGTCGAGCGCGTTCGCGTCCGCGGTCGCGAACGTCTCGCGGTCCTCGGCCACGCCGTCGCCGTCGGCGTCCTGGAGGCGGAGGATCGTGTTCTCGCGGCTCGCGGCGAGGAGCACGCTGCCGTCGGGCGCCAGCGCGAGCCACCGCGGGCTCTCCAGGTCGTCGGCCCACACCTGCACGGCGAAGCCGGCCGGCACGCGGAGAAAGGCGTCGTCCGGCACGTCGACCACGTCCGGCCCCTTCCGCACCGACTCCGACGCGAACGGCTCGGGCAGCTCGTCGACCGTGATCCGGATGGGCGCCGGCGCGAGCGTCTCGGTGCGGACGGCCTGCGGGAGGTCCGTCGAGTCGGCCGCCGCGTAGTCGTCGGCGGGCGGGGCGGGGGCGCTCGGGGCCGACGAGCAGGCGGCGAGCAGGGCGGCGAGGAGGACGGGGCGCATGGGCAGATCGGAGGGCGGGGTGGGACGACGTACAGGTCGGTACAGGGTACTCGGTACGAGGTACGCGCGCGTCGAGCCCAGATTAGGCCGTACCTCGTACCCGGTACCGACCCGGAGGGGGCTCTAGTTTGCAACGCCCCGCCCCTCCGTTCTGTGCCCTCGTCCAACGACCCGCAACCGCTCGGGGCCGTCCTCGCCGACCTCGTCGACCGCTACGGCTACCGCGAGCGGTTCGACGCCGCCCGCGCCGTCGAGGCGTGGCCCGTCGTGGCCGGGCCGTCCATCGCCGGCGTCACCGAGCAGGTGTGGATGCGGCACGGCGCGCTCCACGTCAAGGTCCGCTCGGCCGCGTGGCGGCACCAGCTCCAGTTCCAGCGCGCGGCCTGGCGCGAGCGGATGAACGACCATCTCGGCCGCGAGGTCGTTGACGAGGTCCAGTTCCGCTGACGCGGGCGGGGTGGGAGCCTCGGGGTCTCCGCCGCCGGCCGCCCCGCCCGAGCCGCCCCGCCCTCCGGTCGCCTTTAGATCCGGGCGCCCCACCTCCCGTAGTCGGTCCCCGACCAGACGGTCAGGAGGACGACGCCCATCGCGAGGAAAAACCAGAACGCGGCGCCGTTGAACAGGAACGCCGCCGCCGCTACGAGCGCCCCGCCCACGGCCAGCTCGACCGTCCCGTGCGTCGAGAACCGCACCACGCGCACGAGGCCCATCGGGAACGCCGTCGCCAGCGTCAGCGCGAGGTGGACGACGGCGAGCAGGTACGACAGCCCGGCTGCCAGCCCGGTGAGCCCGAACGCGAGCGGGCCGAGCGCGAACACGGCGACCGCGATGTAATCGAGCAGCCCGTGCGTGCGGGGCGAGATCGGCTTGCGCATGGGCGGACCCAAAGGGCGGGGTGGGGCAGGCAAGATCGCGCGCCCGCCCCGCCTGGAGGCAGACCGCCCCGCCCAAACACAGGGCGGGGCGGACATCGGCGTAGGGACACCATGCATGGTGTCCGTACAGGATGGCGGGGCGGGGTGGAGGCCGCCCCCCCCCTTACAGCAGGCCGATCTCGCGGGCCGTCCGCTCGAGCGCCTCGCGCTGCGCGTCCGTGAGCGACCGCGGCACCGTCACCTGGACTTCGACGAACAGGTCGCCCGTGCGCCGCCGCGTCGCCACGCCCTGGCCGCGCAGGCGAAGCCGCTCGCCGGGCTGCGTGCCGGGCGGGATGTGGACCTTGATCGTCTGCCCGTAGGCGTTCGTGATCGACCGGGTCGTGCCCACGATCGCCTCCAGGGCCGAGACCGTCTCGACGCGGTGGAGGTTTTCGCCCTCGCGCCGGAACCGCTCGCTGGGGTCGACGCGGAACGTGACGTAGAGGTCGCCCCGCCCGCCGTCGCTCGCCGGCCGGCCCTGCCCGCGGACGCGCACCTTGAGCCCGGGCCGCACCCCGACCGGGATCCCCAGCCGGACCGGCTCGCCGCCGGGCACGCGGACTTCGGTCGTGCCCCCGCGGAGCGCCTGGTCGAACGTGAGCCGGACCTGCGCCTCCACGTCAGCGCGCGCGCCGCTCGGAGAGGCGCCGGGCTGGAACAGGGGGGACCCGAGGGCGAGGCGGGCGAACGGGTCCAGGCGCTCGCGGTCGTAGGCCTGCCGCTGGGCCGGATCGGAGAGGACGGAGTACGCTTCCTGAAGGCCCTTAAACCGCTCCTCGGCCGTGCCGTCCCCGCGGTTCTGGTCGGGGTGGTACTGCCGGGCCAGGCGCCGGTACGCGACTTTTACGGCCTCCGCACTCGCGCCTTCGGCGAGCCCGAGGAGGAGGTAGTAGTCGGTATCTTGAGGCATCGGACGGGCGCGACGGCCGGGGTGGGGGAGCCGGGCGCGGGAGGACCTCGTACAGATTGTATGCCAGCCGTTCCAGGACCGCCGTTATGACACCCCGCCGTCTCCAGAAGGTTCTCGTCGCCAACCGAGGCGAGATCGCTGTCCGCGTCATGCGCACGTGCCGCGAGCGCGGGATCGCGACCGTCGCCGTCTACAGCGAGGCCGACCGCGACGCGCTCCACGTCCGCCTCGCGGACGAGGCCGTCGAGATCGGGCCGCCGCCGTCGTCCGAGTCGTACCTCGTGGGCGGGGCGGTCCTGGACGCGGCCCGCCAGACGGGCGCCGACGCCGTCCACCCGGGCTACGGGTTCCTGAGCGAGAACGCCGCCTTTGCCCAGGCGTGCGGGGAGGCCGGGCTCGTCTGGATCGGCCCGCCGCCCGAGGCCATCCGCCTCATGGGCGACAAGACCGAGGCGCGCAAGCTGATGCAGGCGGCCGGCGTCCCGATGGCGCCCGGCACGCCCGACGCCATCGCCGAGGCGGCCGAGGCCGAGCGCGTGGCCGGCGAGATCGGCTACCCCGTCCTCGTCAAGGCCGCGGCCGGCGGCGGCGGCAAGGGGATGCGCGTCGTCGAGCGCCCCGAGGACTTCCGCGCCGGCTTCGAGCGCGCCACGAGCGAGGCCGAGAGCGCGTTCGGCGACGGCCGCGTCTACGTCGAGAAGTACCTCGTCGGGCCGCGCCACGTCGAGATCCAGGTCCTGGCGGATGCCCACGGCAACGTGGTCCACCTGTTCGAGCGCGAGTGCTCGATCCAGCGGCGCCACCAGAAGGTGATCGAGGAGGCCCCGAGCGCCGTGCTCACGCCGGACCTGCGCGCGGCGATGGGCGAGGCCGCCGTGCAGGCCGCCCGCGCCTGCGACTACGTCGGCGCCGGGACGGTCGAGTTCCTGCTCGACGGCGGCGCGTTCTACTTCCTCGAGATGAACACGCGGCTCCAGGTCGAGCACCCGGTGACGGAGATGATCACGGGCCTCGACCTCGTCGCCGAGCAAATCCGCATCGCCGAGGGCGAGCCGCTGGGCTACGGCCAGGACGACGTGCGGATCTGGGGCCACGCCGTCGAGTGCCGCGTCTACGCCGAGGACGTGCCGGCCGGGTTCCTCCCCGCCCCCGGCCCGCTCCTCCGGCACCGCCCCGCCGCCGGTCCGGGCGTGCGCGTCGACGCCGGCGTCGAGGAGGGCGACGAGGTGCCGGTGTACTACGACCCCATGGTGTCGAAGCTGGTCGCGTGGGGCCGCACGCGCGACGAGGCCATTGCGCGGATGGACCGGGCGCTCGGCGAGTACGACGTGGCCGGCGTCCGCACGACGATCCCGTTCTGCCGCTACGTCATGGGCCACCCCGCCTTCCGCTCGGGCGACTTCGACACGGGCTTCGTGGCCGAGCACTTCGACGCGTCCGCGCTCGCCCCGTCGCCCGACGCCGAGCGGACGGCGCTCCTCGCCGCCGGCCTCGAAGCGCTGGGGCGGGGCGGGGCGCCCACCAACGCCGCGGGCGACGGCGCCCGATCCCCCACCGCGCCCGCCGTGAGCCGGTGGGCGCGCCGCCGGAGGTAACTTGCCCCCATGTCCCTGACGACCACCCAACTCGGAGAAGTCCGCGCCCAGTTCCTCGCGTTCCTGAAGGAGCGCGGGCAGCGCCGCACGCCCGAGCGCCTCGCCGTGCTCGACGCGCTCTACGCGACGAACGACCACGTGGACGCCGACACGCTCTTTGCCCGCCTCAAAGAGGGCGGGGCGACGGTCAGCCGGGCGACCGTCTACAACACGCTCGACCTGCTCATCGAGAGCGACCTCGCGGTGCGCCACCAGTTCGGCCAGCAGCAGGCGAAGTACGAGCGGGCCTACGCCTACTGGCAGCACGACCACCTGATCTGCGAGGACTGCGGCGAGATCCTCGAGTTCTGCGACCCGCGCCTCCAGGAGATCCAGGAGTCCGTGGCCGAGATCTACGGGTTCGACGTGGCCCGCCACGCG
Organism: Rubrivirga litoralis; assembly: GCF_031846415.1. Classification (NCBI taxonomy): domain Bacteria; kingdom Pseudomonadati; phylum Rhodothermota; class Rhodothermia; order Rhodothermales; family Rubricoccaceae; genus Rubrivirga; species Rubrivirga litoralis. Next base: position 62,575 of record NZ_JAVRHT010000015.1, read on the forward strand.
CTGACGGTCTACGGCCACTGCCGCCGCGAGGCGTGCCCGAACCGCACGGCCGAGGCCGCCTGAGCGGGGCGGCCCCCGACCTACGCCCACCCCGCCCGTGACCGTCACCACGATCGACGCCTTTGCGGACCGGCCGTTCAGCGGCAACCCGGCCGCCGTGTGCGTCCTCGACCGCCCCGCGCGGGACGGTTGGATGCAGGCGCTGGCGGCCGAGATGAACCTGTCCGAGACCGCGTTCGTGACGCCGGGCGGGGCGGGCGAGCCGTTCGGCCTCCGCTGGTTTACGCCGACCGTCGAGGTCGACCTGTGCGGCCACGCCACGCTCGCCGCCGCCCACCTCTTGTATGAGAGCGGCCGACTGGGGGCGGACGACGAGGCCCGCTTCGACACGCGGAGCGGCCGCCTGAGCGTCCGGCAGGTGCGGGCGGGACGCAAGCCGCCGGGACGCAAACCGTCGGGGCGGTACGCGATGGACTTTCCCGCCACCCCGCCCGAGGCGGCCGACCTCCCCGGCGGCTTTGCCGAGGCGTTCGGCGTCGAGCCGGTGTGGGCGGGGCGGAGCCGGTTCGACTGGTTCGCCGTGCTAGAGAGCGAGGCGGCCGTCCGCGCTCTCGACCCAACGGCGGCCGACGTCGAGGCGCTCGGCCTGCGCGGCGTGATCGCGACGGCCCGCGCCGCGAGCGACGGCGTCGACGTGGTCTCGCGCTTTTTCGCCCCCAACGCCGGCGTCGTCGAGGACCCGGTGACGGGCTCGGCCCACTGCGCCATCGGTCCCTACTGGGCCGACGCACTCGGCACCGACGCGCTCGCGTGCTACCAAGCCTCGGCCCGGGGCGGGGCGGTCGACGTCCGCGTCCGCGGCGACCGCGTCGAGCTGGAGGGCGGGGCGGTGACGGTCTACCGCGCCGAACTTGCCCCGTCCGCCCACCCCGCCCCGTAGTGGCCCGCACCGTCCTCCTCGCGCCCGAGCGCGTCCGCCGCACCGTCACGCGACTGGCCTACGAGGTCATCGAGCGCAACCGCGGCGTCGAGGGCCTCGTCGTGTTCGGGCTGAAAGAGCGGGGCCTCGCGCTCGCCCGCCACCTCGCGGACGCGCTCGGCCAGGCGACCGGCACCGACGTGGAGGTCCACCCCCTCGACATCTCGGCCTCCCGCGACGACCGCCCCGACGCCGCCCCGCCCGCGCTCCCCGACGGCGCCCCGAGCGCCGAAGGCCGCGACGTGCTCCTCGTCGACGACGTCCTGTTCACCGGCCGCACGGCCCGCGCCGCCCTCGACGCCGTCCTTCAGTACGGGCGCCCCCGGACGATCCGGCTCGTGGTCCTCATCGACCGCGGCCACCGCGAGGTCCCCGTCCACCCCGACTTCGTCGGCCGCGTCGTCCCCACCAAGCACGCCGAGCGCGTCGTGGTCGACCCCGCGCGTCCGGCCGTCTACCTCGAAGACTGAGGGCGGGGCGGCGCAAGGCAGGCCGCTTTTCCACCCCGCCCCGCGCGCTCCGCGTATCAAGGCATCGTTCGCACGGGCGGGGCGGCGAGCGACCACCCCGCCCGCCTTCGACGACGCGGGGGCGGGGCGGCCCCTCTACTCGGTATAGATGCGGACTTCCTCGCCCGGGTTGAGCCGCTCGCCCCGCTCGGGCTCCTGGCGGACCACCTCCCCGCCCTCGGCGCGCGGCGAGTCCACGAACAGCCCCACCGACCGGAGGCGGTCCCGCGCCTCGGTCGCCGAAACGCCGACGACGTTGGGCACCGTCACCTCGCGCGAGTTGTCGACGCCCGGGCTGATCCAGAGCGTCAGCCGCGTCCCGATCGGCACCTGCCGCTCCTCACCCGGCTCCTGCCGCGTAACGGTGTTCTCGTACGGCGTCCGTACCGTGTCCATCTCGACGCGCCCGACCGCGAGCCCGGCCTCCTCGATCTCCGTCCGCGCCGTGCCTTCCGAGAGCGACACCACGCGGGGAACCGGGACGAGCTCCTTGGGGCTCACGTTGACGTAGTAGTAGATGCGGCGGCCGGGCTTCACCTGCGTCCCCGCTACCGGGCTCTGCTCGACGACAATGTCCGGAGCCACGTTCGGGTTGTACGGCTGCTCGTCGTACGTGCCCTCAAGCCCCGAGAGCAGAAGCGAGCGCTCGGCCTCGGCCGGCTCCATCTCGCGGACATCGGGGACGGCGACGGTCGCGTCGTGCCGCGTCCAGATCGGCATGATGGCGTAGTTGAACAGGAGGACGAACACGGCAAGGCCAACAGCGATCGCGGCGAGGCCGATCCAAAAGACTCGATCGGTTACGACTGACCGGGGACTGTCCGAACGAGAGCGAGACATGGGCGGGGCGGGGCGGTCCAGGGGGGATCTCAGGTGTCTTTGGAAGATACCGGCTGGGGGGCACCGAACAGGCTCACAGCTCCCTCACTCCCTCTCCACCGGACGTTGATAGGAGGGGGGAGAAAGGCCGCGTATCATGGCACACGCCGACGAGGGAACGGTCGCACTCGCGACTCCACCGCCGGCTCTGTTCTCTGCTCGATGACGGTCCAGACGATGAGGCCAAGCGCACGGCAAAGGGTTTGTGAACCCGGCCAAGCGACTTGACTCAGCCCCTCGTCTCTCCGTACCCTGGTCATCCCCGCAGCGAACGCTGCGAGGCGGGCTTCGCAACCGGCAGTGGCCGGGTCCTCGGGTCAACTGAGAAGAGAACGCGAAGCACTTGACATCGGCTACGGACTCCGTAGTTTGGCAGAACGCGCCGAAAGCGAGGCCGGTTTCACCGGCTCACCTGGAAGCCCTGTACTTTGAAAGATTGGAAGCATAGCGAGCCCTCGTCGGCCGCCATCGCCTCGGCTTCGGCCGGGTCGTAGCGGACAGACGAGACAAGTCAACCCGGACCTCTTTGAGGTCCAAAACAAGCTCAACAGCAGGCTATGGCCGAGAGGTCATGGCAACTCGATCCCTGATTCGGTCTTTGGACCGTGCAGGAGATCATTCTCTCTACTACGGAGAGTTTGATCCTGGCTCAGGACGAACGCTGGCGGCGGGCTTAACACATGCAAGTCGAACGAGAAGCCGGGGCTTGCCCCGGTGGACAGTGGCGCACGGGTGAGTAACACGTAGGCAATCTGCCCTCAGGTGGGGAATAACCTCGGGAAACCGAGGCTAATACCACATAACGTCGAAGGACCGCATGGTCCATCGATCAAAGGCTTCGGCCGCCTGGGGATGAGCCTGCGTCGGATTAGCTAGTTGGTGGGGTAACGGCCCACCAAGGCAACGATCCGTAGCGGGTCTGAGAGGATGATCCGCCACACTGGCACTGAGACACGGGCCAGACTCCTACGGGAGGCAGCAGTGAGGAATATTGCGCAATGGAGGAAACTCTGACGCAGCCACGCCGCGTGCAGGAAGACACCCCTCAGGGGCGTAAACTGCTTTTGTACGAGAAGAACACCCGCCTTCGAGCGGGTCTGACGGTATCGTACGAATAAGGACCGGCTAACTCCGTGCCAGCAGCCGCGGTAATACGGAGGGTCCAAGCGTTGTCCGGAATCACTGGGTGTAAAGGGTGCGCAGGCGGGCGTGTAAGTCAGGGGTGAAAGCCACCGGCCCAACCGGTGAATTGCCCTTGATACTGCACGTCTTGAGTCCCGGAGAGGCTATCAGAATTCGTGGTGTAGCGGTGAAATGCGTAAATATCACGAGGAATACCAGAAGCGTAGGCGGATAGCTGGACGGGTACTGACGCTCAGGCACGAAAGCGTGGGGAGCGAACAGGATTAGATACCCTGGTAGTCCACGCCGTAAACGATGGATGCTCGATGTTGCACCGCTTCAGGTGCAGTGTCCAAGCTAACGCGTTAAGCATCCCACCTGGGGAGTACGATCGCAAGGTTGAAACTCAAAGGAATTGACGGGGGCCCGCACAAGCGGTGGAGCATGTGGATTAATTCGATGCAACGCGAAGAACCTTACCCAGGCTCGAACGCTACCGGACAGGTCCTGAAAGGGACCCTTCTTCGGACTGGTAGCGAGGTGCTGCATGGCTGTCGTCAGTTCGTGTCGTGAGATGTTGGGTTAAGTCCCGCAACGAACGCAACCCCTATCGTTAGTTACCAGCGGGTCAAGCCGGGGACTCTAACGAGACTGCCTGCGCAAGCAGTGAGGAAGGTGGGGACGACGTCAAGTCATCATGGCCCTTACGCCTGGGGCTTCACACGTGCTACAATGGCCGGTACAATGGGCAGCCACCCCGCGAGGGGGCGCGAATCCACAAAGCCGGTCTCAGTTCGGATCGGAGTCTGCAACCCGACTCCGTGAAGCTGGAATCGCTAGTAATCGCGTATCAGCAATGACGCGGTGAATACGTTCCCGGGCCTTGTACACACCGCCCGTCAAGCCATGGAAGTCGAGGGCGCCCGAAGTCCGTGACCCAACCTTAGGGAGGGAGCGGCCGAAGGTGAACTCGGTAACTGGGGCTAAGTCGTAACAAGGTAGCCGTACCGGAAGGTGCGGCTGGATTACCTCTCACAGAGCTCGACGCTCCTCTGGCCGCGCGGCAACGCCGCAGCGTCCGACGAAGGCTCGCTATGCTTCCCTCTTTCACTCCAGTTCTTTTTGGATACTGTAGGTCTGCTCCCACCGGGGCGACCGCCATCGAATGCGCCCATCGCGCACTCGGGGCTGTAGCTCAGGTGGTTAGAGCACACGCCTGATAAGCGTGAGGTCGGAGGTTCAACTCCTCCCAGCCCCACGGAGACGCGGGAGCGTCCCATAGCTTATCAGGGGCCATAGCTCAGTTGGTAGAGCGCCTGCTTTGCAAGCAGGATGTCGGGGGTTCGACTCCCTCTGGCTCCACTCCCTGTCGTCTGACCAGTTTCTGGTCGCGAGGGCGGCAGACCGGCACCGGCTTGAGAAAGCTGCCGGACCGTACTTTGACATATTGATAGCCGTAGCAAAACTGCATCAGGGTCGAACCTGAAGCACCTCCACCTCGGTGGGGTTGTAGACGGTTCGTCTTGCTGAGACAAAGCATCGAGCGACTGGAGACTCTCCAGATCGAACGTAGACTCAATCGAGGTCGCATCAAGCGATTAAGAGCACACGGTGGATGCCTTGGCACAAGAAGGCGACGAAGGACGTGATAAGCTGCGATAAGCCGCGGGAAGGGGCAAATACCCGACGATCCGCGGATTTCCGAATGGGAAAACCCAGCAGGTTGAAGACCTGTTACCTGCACCTGAAAACATAGGGTGTAGGGGCCAACCCGGCGAACTGAAACATCTAAGTAGCCGGAGGAAAGGAAAACAATTAGTGACTCCCTAAGTAGTGGCGAGCGAACGGGGAAGAGCCCAAACCGAAAGAGTTTCGGCTCTTTCGGGGTTGTAGGACCTGCACACGGTGATCTGCAAGCAGAAGACGAAGTGGTCTGGAAAGCCACACCATAGAGGGTGATAGTCCCGTAGACGTAAAGCGAGCAGCGCCGCAGTGTTCCTGAGTACCACGGGACCGGAGAAATCTTGTGGGAATCTGCCAGCACCATCTGGTAAGGCTAAGTACTCTCTTGTGACCGATAGTGAACTAGTACCGTGAGGGAAAGGTGAAAAGAACGCCTAGTAGGCGAGTGAAATAGTACCTGAAACCGTGTGCTTACAACCAGTCGGAGCCCGTATATCGGGTGACGGCGTGCCTTTTGCATAATGATCCTACGAGTTACTCTTCACTGGCAAGGTTAAGGCGTTTAGCGCCGAATCCGAAGCGAAAGCGAGTCTGAATAGGGCGCACAGTCAGTGGAGGTAGACGCGAAACCAGGTGAGCTACCCATGGCCAGGTTGAAGCGCGGGTAAGACCGCGTGGAGGACCGAACGGGTGTCTGTTGAAAAAGGCTCCGATGAGCTGTGGGTAGGGGTGAAAGGCCTATCAAACTTGGAAATAGCTCGTACTCCCCGAAATGTATTTAGGTACAGCGTCTCTCCATAGTGTGCCGGAGGTAGAGCACTGATTGGACGCGGGCCCTTCACCGGGTACCAACTCCAGACAAACTCCGAATGCCGGACACACGTTCAGAGGCAGTGAGGGCGCGGGTGATAAGATCCGTGTCCGAGAGGGAAACAACCCAGATCGACAGCTAAGGCCCCCAAGTCCATGCTAAGTTGACCAAAGGAGGTCGGACTGCTTAGACAACTAGGATGTTGGCTTAGAAGCAGCCATTCATTTAAAGAGTGCGTAATAGCTCACTAGTCGAGCGGTCCGGCATCGAAAATGTATCGGGCATCAAGCATGGCGCCGAAGCTTCGGATTCTACTACGTAGAGTGGTAGGGGAGCATTCCAGCAGCGCTGAAGCTGAACCGTAAGGTTTGGTGGAGCAACTGGAAGAGAAAATGTAGGAATGAGTAACGATAAGACGGGTGAGAAGCCCGTCCGCCGTAAGCCCAAGGGTTCCTGTTCAACGTTAATCGGAACAGGGTTAGTCGGGACCTAAGCCGAGGCCGAAAGGCGTAGGCGATGGCAAACGGGTTTAATATTCCCGTACCACCCAAAGGCGTTAACGTGAGGCGTGACGCAGCAGCGTAAGGTCCGCGACCCGACGGAATGGGTCGTTGAAGTGCGTAGGCTGGAGCGGTAGGCAAATCCGTTGCTCCTTTAAGGCCGAACCACGACAGTAGGGGGATCCGAGAGGTGAACCCATAGTGACCCCAAGCACACTGCCGAGAAAAGCGTCGTACGTTGCCAAGGGTGCCCGTACCGTAAACCGACACAGGTAGGCGAGGAGAGTATCCTCAGGCGCTCGAGTGATGCGCGGTCAAGGAACTAGGCAAATTGGTCCCCTAACTTCGGAAGAAGGGACGCCCTCTTCGGAGGGCCGCAGTGAAAAGGCCCAACCGACTGTTTAGCAAAAACACAGCTCTCTGCCAAGTCGCAAGACGACGTATAGGGAGTGACACCTGCCCGGTGCTGGAAGGTTAAGGAAGGGGGTTAGCCGTAAGGCGAAGCTCTCGACCGAAGCCCCAGTAAACGGCGGCCGTAACTATAACGGTCCTAAGGTAGCGAAATTCCTTGTCGGGTAAGTTCCGACCTGCACGAATGGTGCAACGAGTTGGGCACTGTCTCGACCGCGCGCTCGGTGAAATTGTGGTCCCGGTGAAGACGCCGGGTACCCGCAGCGGGACGGAAAGACCCCGTGCACCTTTACTACAGCTTAGCATTGACTCTGGCCAAAACGTGTGTAGGATAGGCGGGAGGCTTTGAAGCGGCGTCGCTAGGCGTCGTGGAGCCACCCTTGAAATACCGCCCTCGTTTTGGTCGGCGCCTAACCCGCTGCCGTTATCCGGCAGGGGGACAGTGTTAGGTGGGTAGTTTGACTGGGGCGGTCGCCTCCCAAATTGTAACGGAGGCTCCCAAAGGTGCCCTCAGCACGGTCGGTAATCGTGCGTAGAGTGTAAAAGCACAAGGGCGCTTGACTGCGAGACATACAGGTCGAGCAGGTACGAAAGTAGGGTTTAGTGATCCGGCGGTCCCGTATGGAAGGGCCGTCGCTCAAAGGATAAAAGGTACGCCGGGGATAACAGGCTTATCTCCCCCAAGAGTTCACATCGACGGGGAGGTTTGGCACCTCGATGTCGGCTCATCGCATCCTGGGGCTGAAGAAGGTCCCAAGGGTTGGGCTGTTCGCCCATTAAAGCGGTACGCGAGCTGGGTTCAGAACGTCGTGAGACAGTTCGGTCCCTATCTGCTGCGGGCGTTGGAGAATTGAGTGGATCTGTCTTTAGTACGAGAGGACCGAGACGGACTGACCTCTAGTGTACCAGTTGTGACGCCAGTTGCATTGCTGGGTAGCTACGTCGGGAAGGGATAAGCGCTGAAAGCATCTAAGCACGAAGCCCACCACAAGATGAGTTCTCCCTTGTAGATCGTTCTAGATGAGGACGTTGATAGGCGGTAGGTGTACGCATGGCAACATGTTCAGCCGAGCCGTACTAATTATCTACCAGGCTTGATGCACTCCACCTCGACTGCGTGTACGTACGCCAGGAGGGTCTCAAGACGCTCGATGAATATTTGCAAGGAGAGTTGCAGGCACTGCCTGTTGTCTCTGCCCTATGCAGTTTTGCTACGGCTATCCATATGTCATCCGATTCTTGGTGACTATAGCGCGGGGGATCCACCTCTTCCCATTCCGAACAGAGCCGTTAAGCCCCGCAGCGCCGATGGTACTGCCTTTTAGGTGGGAGAGTAGGTCGTCGCCAAGTCCCCTTAAGCCCCGACGCTTTAGAGCGTCGGGGCTTATTTGTTTGACTGAACTCTGTTTGGATTTAGGAGGCCAAGGATGTCATCCAGTACATTCTGACGAATCGCCTCAGCTGTGGCTGCACCATCCAAACGGATAATCCGATCCGGGTTTGACTCGTAGAGGCGGAAATACGCATCTCGGACTCTCTTGTAGAAGGGGATGTCTTCCTTCTCGATCCGATCGCTTCCGCCTTCGTCTCTTCGATTCTTTGCCTGTTGGGGAGTGACATCGATGAAGTAGGTTCGGTCTGGCTGCCGACCTGCCACAACGAAATCGTTGAATGTCTCGAACCACTCGAATTCTTTCAGGGAGCGCCCTCCACCCTGGTAAGCCGTTGAGGAGTCAGCAAACCGATCCGCGATCACGATGGCGCCCCTGCTCAAAGCAGGTTTGATGACTGTGTCGACGAGGTGAGAGCGCGCTGCGCTAAATAGCAGCAGCTCAGTTCGTGGCGAGACCGTGCGTGTGCTGTCGAGTACTATGCCCCTTAGATCTTCCCCCAACGGAGTTCCTCCGGGTTCTCGGACCTCCACCACGTCATATTGGAGGCGGCGCAGCTCACCGGCGAGGAGCTTTGCCTGCGTGCTCTTCCCAGAGCCGTCGATGCCTTCGAAGGAAATGAAGAGGGGCTGAGACATGACGTGGCGCAGAGGGCCGACAAGCGGGACGACTGAGAAGGAATGCTGGAAGTGGGCGGCGCTGGTGTGAACGGCCTGCGCGTTGCATCACCCGAAGCCCCCAGCTATACTAGGCACGCCCATAGGAACGAGATGGCCTCGTCCCGATCTCCTGCTCACATAGAGCCTAAACGCTCGCGCGAATGTTCGACTACGAGTTCGATGATCCCGCTGGAGACGACCGCACGGACGAACTGGTAAAGGCGTACGAGGCTTCTCTCTGCGACGGCGCTGCAGGTTTCTTTGCCTTAGACGACCTGGAGCACATCGCCGCCTACTACTTCGAGGTGGGCCGCTTTGAGGAGGCCCTCCGTGTTGTCGACGATCAGATCGAACGGTCCGCAGGGGCGTCCGATCCGTGGATGCGGAGGGGGGTGCTGCTGAACCACATGGAGCGGCACGAGGAGGCTTTGAGAGCGTACGAGCAGGCTCTGTCTCTGAACCCGATCGATCCGGAGACGCTTGTCAACTACGGGATCACGCTTGACACCTTAGGCCGCTCAGAAAGCGCGCTCGTTGCGTTCGACCGCGCATTGACAGTTGACCCTCTCGCGGCAGACGCTCTCTTCAACAGCGGAATCGCGCTTGAGAAGCTGGAGCGATATGATGAAGCGGCTCTCGCGCTCGAGCGGTGCGCAGAGATCGACGAGGAGCACCCGGAGGTGTGGTACGAGTTGGGGTACTGCTACGACAGGTTGGGACGCCTTGATGAAAGTGTCCGCGCGTATGACCAGCAGATTGAGGTCGACCCGTACGCGCAGAACGCGTGGTACAACCGAGGCATCGTCCTCAATCAGGTCGGGAAGTACGACGAGGCGGTACAGTCGTACGACTTCGCGGTCGCGATCGACGACGGATTTACGTCTGCGTGGTACAACCGGGGGAACGCCCTTGCGAACCTGGACGACGCCCGGGGGGCGGCCGAGAGTTACCTCAAGGTGCTGGAGCACGAGGACGGAGACGCGTCCACGTTCTACAACCTGGGGCTCGCGTACGACGACTTAAACGAATACGAGGCGGCCGTCGACTACTTCCGCCGCGCCGTCGGCGACGACCCGGAGTATGCCGATGCGTGGTACGGGATGGGCTGCGCCCTAGACGCTCAGTCCCTCTACGCCGACGCGCTGGCTGCATTTTCGCAGGCCATCTCTCTCACGCCACAGGAGAGCGAGTACTGGCACGCCCGAGCGGACACGGAGTACAACGCCGGCCAACTCGCGGAGGCGTTGCGCTCGTACGGGCGGGTCATCGAACTGGACGCGTCGAACAAGGAAGCGTGGCTCGACTTGGCGGAGACGTGTTTGGAGATGGGGCTCCGAACGGAAGCGCTCGAAGCGTTCTCGCAGGTTATCCGCCTCGACCCCGAATCCAGCGAGGCGCACCTGCGCCAGGCCTGGGCGCTCGCGTCTGTCGGCCAGCGGGAGAATGCCGTGCGGTCGTTCCGGCGAGCGGCAGAGCTTGACCCGTCGCGGGCCGATGAGATTCGGCGGGCGTACCCCGACCTGATGGGCGACCTGAGGTCGGGTGGGTTCCCCCGCGGCCCCGTCTCTGGAGACGAGAGGGCGTAGTGGCAGCGAGGTTGGTCGTTCTGTTGGGGACGCCGGTCGCGCACTCCGTCTCGCCCGCCCTCCACAACGCGGCCTTCCAGGCGCAGGAGTTGGACTACACCTACGTCGCGTGCGACGTGGACAGGCCGTCGCTGCCGGCTGCGGTGGAGGGGCTGTGGGCACTCGGAGGCGCCGGAGCAAACGTGACGATCCCCCACAAAGAGCAGGCGCTCTCGCTGGCATCCGCCGTGACGCACAGTGCCGAAGTGGTCGGCGCCGCCAACACCCTCGTCCGCACCGCCCAGGGCTGGCGAGCCGATAACACCGACATCGACGGATTCCTCGCCCCGCTCAGGCGACTCGCCACCCCGCCCCGCTACGAGACCGTCGTCGTGTTCGGAGCGGGCGGGGCGGCCCGCGCCGTCGTCTACGGCGCGTTGCGCGACCTGAGCCCGCGCCGCGTCACCGTCGTCGCCCGGCGGCCGGAGCAGGCAGAGCGCCTGATCCACGACCTCCACCACGTCGCGGGCGGGGCGGAGCTTGTCGCCGCCCCGCCCGGCGAGGCTGGCGGCGCCGTCCGCGAGGCCGCGCTCGTCGTGAACGCCACGCCGCTCGGGATGGGCGATGGGCGGACGCCGTGGGCCGAAGCCAGCGACTTCCACGCCCGCCAGGTCGTCTACGACCTCGTGTACCGCCCCGCCCAAACGCCCTTGCTTCGGATGGCGGCCGAGCGGGGGGCGACGACGATCGGCGGGCTGCCGATGCTGCTCGCGCAGGCCGCGGGGAGCTACCGCCAGTGGACGGGCCGCGAGCTCCCGATGGACGTGGCCGAGCGGGCGGCGCGTGAGGCGCTGGGAATAGGATGACCGACGCCGCTCTCCGCCCCGCCCTCTTCGCGGACGCTCCGGGGCTCGTCGCCGGGTTTACGACGCGCGCCTTTTCGCCCGCTGGTGAGCCGCTCGACGCGGCGCGCGCGCGGCTCGCTCGGGAGACGGGGATAGCGGTCGCGTCTGTCGGGCAGGTGCATGGAGCGGATGTCGTCGTTGTTCGACAGGCGGGGCACGTTCCCGATCACGACGGGCTCGTGACGGACCGTCCCGGCCTGCTCCTGAGCGTGATCGCCGCCGACTGCGCGCTCGTCCTGCTCGCCGACTCCGAGGCCGGCGTCGTCGGGGCGTGTCACAGCGGGTGGCGCGGGACCGTCGCCGGTGTCGTCGGGCGGACGGTCGAGGCGATGGGCGGGGTGGGCGCCGACCCCGCCCGCCTGCTCGCCTATGTCGGCCCGTGCATCTCGGCCGAGGCGTTCGAGGTGGGCGAGGAGGTCGCGGCCCAGTTCGACGCCTCGGTTGTCGTGCGGCGTCCCGAGTGGCCCCGCCCGCACATCGACTTGCGGGCCGAGATCGAGCGGCAACTCCGGGCGCTCGGCGTCCGCCCCGCCCGCGTCGAGGCGACCGACGCGTGCACGGTGGCCGACGGCCGGTTCTACTCGTACCGCGCCGAAGGCGGGGCGGCCGGGCGGATGCTCGGGTTCGTCGGGCGGCGCTCCGCCTGAGGACCGCCCCGCCCGCGCGAGACGGGCGGGGTGGGGAGAGCGGCCCGGTGCCCGCCCCGCCCGCCCCGTATCTTGGACGCTAGTAAAACAGAGAGCGGGGCGGGAACGCTCCGGCACCTATGACCGAGGATTCCCCCGCCGCGCCCTCCCCGTCGGAGGACCCCGGCACGACGACCCGCTGGACGCTCCGCGCGGTCGAGGACGAGGCCGCCGTCGACCAGATCGCCTCCGACCTCAACGCGCTCCCGCACGCGCTCGCGCGGTCGCTCGCGCTCCGCGGCGTCCGGTCCTTCGACGACGCCCACACGTTTTTCCGCCCCGCCCTCGGCCGTCTCCACGACCCCGGCCTGATGCGCGACATGGACCGGGCCGTCGAGCGCGTGGCGCGGGCCGTCCGCGGCGGCGAGCGCGTGCTCGTCTACGGCGACTACGACGTCGACGGGACGACGTCGACGGCCATGATGACGACGTTCCTGCAGGGGCAGGGGCTCGACACCTCGTTCTTCATCCCCAACCGCTTCGAGCACGGATACGGGCTGGGCGAGGCCGGGATCGACGCGGCCGTCGAGCGCGGCGCCTCGCTCATCGTGGCCCTCGACTGCGGCATCACGGCCGTCGACGAGGCGGCATACGCGAAGGCGCGCGGGCTCGACCTCGTCATCTGCGACCACCACACGGCGGGCGACGTGCTCCCCGACGCCGTGGCCGTCCTCGACCCCAAGCGGCCCGACTGCGACTACCCGTTCAAGGGCTTGAGCGGATGCGGCGTCGGGTTCAAGCTGATCCAGGGCGTCCTCGCCGAGCTTGGCCTGCCGCCCGAGGAGGCGTGGCCGTACCTCGACCTCGTCGCCGTCTCGACGGCGTGCGACATCGTGCCGATGGTGGGCGAGAACCGCGTGCTCATGCGGGCCGGGCTGAAGCAGCTCGTCGAGCGCCCGCGGCTCGGCCTCACGCTTTTGGCCGACCGCGCGGGCGTCGACCTGGATGCGTGCACGGCGTCGAAGATGGTGTTCCAGATCGGCCCGCGCATCAACGCCGCCGGGCGGATCGCCGACGCCGGCATCGCCGCCGAGCTGCTCGCCACGACGGACGCCGTCGAGGGGCAGCGGCTCGTGGACGAGATCGAAGGCCTCAACATCCGCCGCCGCGAGCTCGACCGCGAAACGCGCGACGAGGCGTTCCGGCTCGCCGAGCGCCAGATGGACGACGACCCGCTCGCGCTCGTCGTCTACAAGCCCGGGTGGCACCCCGGCGTCATCGGGATCACAGCCAGCCGCGTGGCCGAGCACTTCCACCGGCCGACGGTCCTCATGACCTCGAACGGCGACACGCGCACGGCGAAGGGCTCGGCCCGGTCGGTCCAGGGCATCTCGATCTACGACGCGCTCGCCCAGTGCTCGGACCTCCTCGACCGCTTCGGCGGCCACGCCTTCGCCGCCGGCCTCGCCCTCCCCATCGACCGCGTGGACGAGCTCCGCCGGCGGATGCAGGACGCCGTCGGCCTCGCCGTCGACGACCCGTCCGACCTCGTCCCCGAGATCGAGGTCGACGCCCACCTCCACCTGGGCGACGTGACGCCGCGGTTCTGGAGCGTCCTCAAGCAGTTCGGCCCGCACGGGCCGGACAACCTGCGCCCGGTGTTCTGGGGCGAGGGGCTCCGCGTGGTCGGCCAGCCGTCGCGCGTGGGCGCGCAGAAGCAGCACCTCCGGCTCCGCGTGGCCCAGCAGGAGGGCGGGGCGACGTTCCCCGTCATCGGGTTCGGCTTGAGCGAGCGGTACGACGCCGCGCTCGCGAGCGTCCGCCGCGGGCGCCCGCTCGAGCTCGCCTTCCAGGTCGACGAGAACACGTGGAACGGGCGGACGACGCTCCAACTCAAGGCGCAGGACCTGCGCGTAGCCGAGGTCTAGAGGCCGCCGCCCCGCCCAGGGCTCGTCCACATGCGGCCGCCCCGCCCTCGACGTCGAGGGCGGGGCGGTCTGTATTAAGGGGTGCTGCCCGGGCGGAGAGGCGGCTCCGGGCGGGGTGTCGTCGGAGCGCGTTGTCGGACAGACACGTACGTGCAGGTCGGACGCGGCCCCGTCTTCGGGCGGGGCGGGACATTCGGGTGTCTGGAGGCGGTTCCAGACAGCACCACACGACCCCCCTTCCCTATGTCATCCCCCCTGCCCCCCGCTCTCGCGGCAACCGACCGCCGCGGGTTCTTTAAGCGAGCTGGACTCGGTCTGGGCGTCGCGGCGGCCGCGACCACGCTCCAGGCGTGCGACACGAACGACGACGACGACGACGCGGGCGCAGTAACGCTCGACTTCTCGTCCGATGTCGGCGTGCTCAACTACGCGTACGCTCTCGAACAGCTTGAGGCCGCGTTCTACTCGGCCGTCGTCGCCGACGCCGGCTTTGGCTCGACGTTCAACGCCGACGAGCAGGCCGTCCTCCGCGCCCTCTCGGCCCACGAGAACATCCACCGCGACTTCTTCGCGACGGCCATCCAGCAGGCGGCCGGTGCCGCGGCCGTGCTCCCGGACCTGGAGGTCGACTTTAGCGCCGTCAACCTCTCGGACCGCCGGAGCGTGCTCGAAGCGGCGCGGACGTTCGAAGACACGGGAGTCGGCGCGTACAACGGGGCGGGGCGGTACCTCGAGAGCGCGGACTACCTCCTCATCGCGGGCAAGATCGTATCCGTCGAGGCCCGCCACGCCTCGGTCATCGCGGGCCTGCTCGAAACCAACGCGATCGGCGGGACGCGCATCGGGGGCGGAAGCCAGATCGACGGGAACGGCCTCGACCCGGCGTACACGCCCAGCGAGGTGCTGGGGGCGGTCGACCCGTTCGTCCGCACGGTCATCCGCGCCGTCAACGTGCCGTCGTAGCACTGGCGCTCCTGTCCGTCTCTCCCTCTATTCCGACTCCCCATGTTTGACCTTCTCTCCACGCTCGACGCCGACGCGGCGGCCGGCGTCGCCTCCCGCCGCCGCGCCCTCCACACGGTCGGCAAGATCGGCCTCGGCGCGGCCGCGGCCTCCATCCCGTTCCTCAAGCCGTCCGTTGCCTTTGCCCAGTCGGGCGGCAACACGGCGTTTGAGGTCCTCAACTACGCGCTCACGCTCGAGTACCTGGAGCGGTCGTTTTACCGCCAGGCGCTCGACATGAACTATCTCTCCACAGCCCGCCCGCTCGTCGAGACGATCGAGGCCGACGAGACGGCCCACGTCGCGCTCCTCCGCGGCGCGATCGAGGCGGCCGGCGGCGACCCCGTTGATTACGAGGACGCCGACTTCACGTTCGGCGACTTTCTCTCGTCTTACGACAACTTCCTCGCGCTCGCGCAGTCGCTCGAAGACACGGGCGTCCGCGCGTACAAGGGGCAGGCTGGGGCCATCCAGGGCACGGACTACCTGACGACGGCGCTCCAGATCCACTCGGTCGAGGGGCGCCACGCGGCCGCCATCCGCCGGCTCCGCGGCAACCAGGGCTGGATCCCGCTCGACCAGCCCGGCGCTCCGGTCCCCGCCGTCTACGGCGCCGGCAACGGGTTCCCGGCCGAGGACAACGTGACGCAGGGCGGGGTGGACCTCGCGGGCGCCCTCACCGGCTACACCCGCCAGGAGATCACCGAGGCGTTCGACGAGGGCCTCGACATGGAGACCGTGCTCGGCATCGCCGGCGGGTTCATCACGGGCAACAAAGACCAGGACGACGACGGCGATGGCAGCGACAACAACTAGCCGCCCCGCTCGCTAAACCGCGCCGCCCCGCCCTCACGTTGAGGGCGGGGCGGTCGTCGTTAGAGGAGGCGGGTCGCCGCCCCGCCCGGGTGGGGCGGGCTACTCGGCCACGCGCCGCGCGAGGACCGAGCCCAGCGCGAGCGTCAGCACGTCCTCAGCGACGGCGACGGCCGCGTCTGGGAGGCCGGTCGCGTCGCTGGAGGTGCGCCGCACGGAGAGCATGACGTAGGACGAGGCCACCGCCCCGCCCGCGCCGGCCAGGATCGAGGGGACGAGCGACGTGCGCCGGGCCGCCGCCGCGGCCGCACCCACGAGCGCGCCCGATGCGATCCGCCCGGCGAGTACGCGGGGGGCCGTCCGCGACTCCATGCCGGGCATCTTGTCGCCCACCATCTCGCCGGCGGCGGCGACGGTCAGGAGGCGGCGGGCGAGCGTCGAGTGAAGCGCGTCGGCCGGCTGGCGGAGGCGGCGGCGCCCTTCGAGGGCGCGGCTGAGGAGGGCGGGGGCGGCCATGCTGCGCATGCCGGCGGCCCAGCCGAGGCCGGCGGCGAGGGCTGGTGTGGAGAGGTCCATAAAGAGGGGGAAGAGGAAAGGAGTCCGACGCTCCCCGCCCCGCCCCGTTTCACCGTCCGCCCCGCCTACACCCTAATCGGGGGGCGCCCTACACCTGCGGCGCGCGGTCGCTCGGCGCCGTCCCGGCCGAACACGACGCAGGGCCGGCCCCCGGTGGAGCCGGCCCTGACGGAGCGCGCGGGCGGGGCGCCCTACATCGACCGCTCCCTGGCCAGGCGGATCGCCTCGGCGGCGTTAACGACGCCGCCCGTGGCCGAGAGCGTCCCGAACGCGACGGGCTCGCCGCTGCCCGGCCGCGCGACCTCGTCGTCGGCGTAGCGCGTGGCCGAGTCGAGGAGGATCTGGCGGACCTCCTCGGCAGTGAAGTCGGGGAAGTACGCCATCACGAGCGCGGCCACGCCGGCCACGACGGGCGAGGCGAAGCTGGTCCCGTTCGCCGTCTGCACGCCGCCGCCCGGGGCCAGCGACGTCACGTCGGCGCCGGGCGCGAACAGGTCGACGCCGGCCTGGCCGTAGTTCGAGAACCCGGCCGCGAGGCCGGCCGAGTCCGCCGTGCTCGCGCCGACTTCGAGCCAGCCGTCCGAGGCCGTCCCGTTGAGGAAGGTCCGCGTCGGGAAGTTGTCCTCGACGTCGATGTCCTCGCCCGAGTTGCCGGCGGCGTGGACGAGCAGGACGCCCTGATCGACGGCGTACGCCACGGCCTCGTCGACGGCCTCCTTCTGCGGCGAGTACGACTTGCCAAAGCTCATGTTGATCACGCGCGCGCCGTTGTCAGCCGCGTAGCGGATGGCGTTGGCCACGTCCTTGTCGCGCTCGTCGCCGCCGGGGACCGCCCGGAGCACCATGATCCGAGCCGGCGCGATCCCGTCGATCCCGAGATTGTTGCCGCGCACGGCGCCGACCAGTCCGGCCACGCCGGTCCCGTGGTTGGGGTCGGGGCCGGCCACGTCGGTGTTGCCGTAGAAGCGCTCCGTGACGTCGGCGTAGTCGTCGCCGACGATCTCGCGCGGGTCGTAGTCCGGGTTGAGGCCGTACGTGAGCATGGACGAGATCTGCTCCTCGGCCGCTTCGACGTCGGAGAGCGAGGCGCCCTGGCCGGCGAGGAAGCCGAGGATCTGCTGGGCGCGCTGCGCGTCGGGGTCGTCGCCCACGTCCAGGGCCGTCGGGTCCTCGGGGTCGTAGTCGTCGCCGAACCGCTCGCGGAGCGTGGCGTCGGCGCCGCGGACCTGGCCGAGGATCTGGCCGATCTGGGCGGCCTGCGCCGCGAGCGGCGCGCGCTCGGCTTCGAGGTCGGCCTCGAGCGCCTCGCAGTCGGTGTAGGTCGGGTCGGGCGTGCCGTCGCGGCAGAGCTTGACGAGCCGGGCGAGCTCGTACGAGTCGTGCTCGACGTTCCGGCCGTCTGCCCCGCCCAGGAAGCTCCAGCCGTGGACGTCGTCGACGTAGCCGTTGCCGTCGTCGTCGACGCCGTTGCCGGCCACCTCGTCCTCGTTCGTCCACAGGGCGGGCTCGATGTCGGGGTGCGTCACGTCGACGCCGCTGTCGATGATGGCGACGACGACGGCCTCGGGGTCGCGGTCGCCGAGCTCGGCGTACGCCCGGTCGAGGTCGATGCCGGCCACGCCGGCGTCGCTCCCGAGCAGGTGCCAGTCTGACGGCGGGGGCGGGGCGGCGTCCTGCGCGAAGGCCGGGGCGGCGACGAGGGCCGCGGCGGCGAGGAGGGGGCGGAGAGTCATGCAGAGAGTAGATGGGAGGGCGAGAAACGGGGGCGGGGCGGCGTTCGCGTGGCCGCCCCGCCCGGCCGCTGGCGGAGCCGGAACCTACTCGCGCGGGCGGGGCGGCCGGCGCCGCGCGGCGTCGCCCACCCCGCCCCAGCCGAGGCCGCCCATGTCGGGTGGGGCGGTCGGCGGGAGTCCCCAAAGACGCCGCCCCGCCCACGGCGTGCGGGCGGGGCGGCGGGTGCGCGTGGGGGCGGCCGCTACTGGCGGCGGAGGGTGGCCGGGGCGTCGCCGGGGTCCGTCTCGATGGCGATCGTGTCGCCGTCGTCGCTGACGGTCCCCGTCAGCGCCTCACCGTCCACGACGAGCGTGAGGGCGGGGTGGTCGTAGGTGCCGGTGCCGGTGACGGGGTCGATCACCTCGTCGAACCCGCCCTGCTCAATGACCGAGCCCTCGAACCGGAACGACTCGCCGCTCTCGGTGTCGGGAATGTCGACCGTGAGCGTGGTGAACGTGCCCTCGCCTGTGTCTTCATCCCGGAGGTCCTCGGTCACGCCGGAGTAGGTCCCTCCGATCTCGAACTCGGAGTCGGCCGAATCGCAGGCCGCGAGCGCTAGCGTCGCAAGCAGGCAAGCAGAGAGGGCGGTTGGGTAGAAGCGGCGCATCGGGCGGGGGCGGGGTGGGTGCAGAGGCAGTGAGTTTACGGGGCCTCCGTGCAGGGTGCACGGTCGCCGCCCCGCC
Organism: Rubrivirga litoralis; assembly: GCF_031846415.1. Classification (NCBI taxonomy): domain Bacteria; kingdom Pseudomonadati; phylum Rhodothermota; class Rhodothermia; order Rhodothermales; family Rubricoccaceae; genus Rubrivirga; species Rubrivirga litoralis. Next base: position 81,390 of record NZ_JAVRHT010000015.1, read on the forward strand.
CCGAGTCGCCGAAGCACTCAACGCCCCGCCCTGTGGCGCGAGCGGGGCGGTCGCCCCGCCCTCTGCCGCTGCGTCCGGGCACCACGGGGCGGGGCGGAGCGTTGGGACGGCCTCCCCGCCCGACCCCCGACCGCCCCGCCCGTCGCTACACCCTTAACTCCCGCTCCCATGCCGCGCATCCTCTGGGCCGACGACGAGATCGACCTCCTCAAGCCCCACGTCCTGTTCCTCGAAGCCAAGGGCTACAACGTCGAGACGGTCACGAACGGGGCCGACGCCGTCGACCGCGTCCGCGAGCGGGGCGGCTACGACGTGGTCTTCCTCGACGAGCAGATGCCCGGGCTGGGCGGGCTCGACGCGCTCCAGGAGATCAAGGGCGCCCGGCCCGAGACGCCGGTCGTGATGATCACGAAGTCGGAGGAGGAGCACATCATGGAGGACGCCATCGGCCGCCAGATCGCCGACTACCTCATCAAGCCGGTCAACCCGAAGCAGATCCTGCTCTCGGTCAAGAAGATCCTCGAGGGCGACCGGATCCGCGGCGCGCAGGTCCAGCAGGACTACCTCCAGGGGTTCGGCGAGCTGACGGCGCGGATCGGGGGCGCCGACGACGCCGGCGACTGGACCGACGTCTACGAGACGCTCGTGCGCCACGACCTCGGCCTGGGCGGGGCGGACGAGGGCGTCCGCCAGATCCTCGACGACCAGTACCGCGAGGCCAACCGGGCCTTCGCCGGGTTCGTCGAACGCCGCTACCCGCGGTGGATCGAAGACGTCCAGGCCGGCGAGAAGCCGCGCCGCGACCGCCCCGCCCTCAGCCACGAGGTGCTCCCGCGGTGGGTGTTCCCGCACCTGGGCGGGGCGGGCGAGCGGCCCGAGCGGCCGGTCGTGTTCCTGCTCATCGACTGCATGCGCTACGACCAGTGGCTCCTGTTCGAGGACCACCTCCGCGCGCTCTACGACGTCGAGAAGGATTGGCACTACGGGCTCCTGCCGACGGCCACGCCGTTCAGCCGGAACGCGCTCTTCGCCGGGCTCCTGCCCATCGACCTCGCCAAGCGGTTCCAGAACTACACCGTCGACGAGCGGGGCGACGAGGCCTCGCTCAACGCGCACGAGGCCGAGTACCTCGACGACCACCTCGCGCGCCGCCACCGCGGCGACGTCCGGGTCCGCTACGACAAGCTGGTCTCGCAGAGCGACGGCACCCAGTTCGCCGACCGCGTGACGGACTACCTCCAGCACGACCTCTCGGCCGTCGTCGTCAACTTCGTCGACATCTTGGCCCACAGCCGCTCGGACACGCGGATCCTCAAGGAGATCGCCCCCGACCTCCCGGCCTACCGCTCGCTGACCGGGGCGTGGTTCGAGCACAGCTGGCTGCTGGCCGCGCTCCAGGAGCTGGCCCGCCACGACTGCACGGTCGTCGTGAGCACCGACCACGGGGCCGTCCGCGCGCTCCACCCGACGAAGGTGATCGGCGACCGCGAGGCGTCGACGAGCCTCCGCTACAAGCACGGCCGGAACCTGAAGGTGGACACCGACGACGCCATCTTCGTCAAGGAGCCGGAGACGTACGGGCTGCCGCGGCTGGGCATCAACGAGAACTACATTTTCGCCCGCGGCGACAGCTACTTCGTCTACCCGACGAACTACAACCGCTACGTGAACCAGTACCGCGACACGTTCCAGCACGGCGGCGTGACGATGGAGGAGGTCCTGCTGCCGGTCGTCACGCTCCGCCCGAAGCAGAACGGGAACTAGGAACGGGAAACGAGGAACGGGGCAGAGTCAAAATCGGGGGCGGGGCGGCCGTCATTTTCCTATTTCCCGTTCCCGTTGCCTGCTCCCCACCCCGCCCCGCCCCCCGGCTACCTCCCCGCCCGCGTCGAGCGGCGGCTGGACGTGGCCGACGACCTCGCCGTGATCTGGCTCCGCCCGTCCGAGCCGGTCACGTTCCTCCCCGGCCAGTACCTCACGCTGGCGGCGCCCGGCGCCGACGGCGGCGTCGTGAAGCGGCCGTACTCGGTCGTGAGCGCGCCGCACGAGCCGCTCGTCGAGCTCGTGGTGGAGCTGGTGCCCGAGGGCACGCTCACGCCGCTCCTCTGGCCGCTCGGCCCGGGCGACGGCGTCTGGGTGCGGCGCCGGGCCGCGGGCCGGTTCCTGCTCGACCCGGAGCGCTCGCGGCACGTCATGGCCTGCACCGTGACCGGCGTGGCCCCGTTCCTCTCGATGATCCGCGCGCACGTGGCCGTGGGCGGGGCGGCGGATGACCGCTTTCTCGTGGTCTGGGGCGCGAGTCACGCGGCCGAGTTCGGCCCGTACCTCGAGGAGCTGGACGCGCTCGCCGCCCGGGACGACGTCGAGGCTGTCCCGACGGTCAGCCGGCCGTGGGAGAACCCGGCGTGGGACGGGGAGGTCGGGCGCGTGGAGGACGTGCTCCGCAAGCACCTCGACCGCCTCGGGTGGGCCGCCGCCGACGTGGCGGGCTACGCCTGCGGGCACCCGCAGATGGTCGAGACCGTGCAGGGCCTGCTCCGCCGCGCGGGCGTCGCCGAGGACCACGTCCACGAGGAGGTGTTTTTCACCGAGGGCGGGGCGGAGGACGATCCGCCCGCCCCGTCCGGGACGCTCCCGCCCGAGCCGCCCCGCCCGAGCCGACCGCCCGGCGCGCCGGGCGGGGTGGTGCTGAAGACGGTCCCCCGCCCGTAGGCGCCCGCCCCGCCCTCGACTCGGGCGGGGTGGTGCACGGAGGCCGAACCGCCCCGCCCCCTGGCGCGGCGCGGACGGGGCGCTCATCTTCCGCCTTCCGCCTTCCGCCTTCCGCCTTCCGCCTTCCGCCTTCCCGTGTTCGACGGCCTCCTCCCCGCCCAGACCGACGGCGCCGCCGAGACGCTCGCGCTCGGCCGCCGCCTCGCCGCGCGGCTGGAGCCCGGCGACGTCGTCGCGCTCCAGGGCGACCTGGGCGCGGGCAAGACGCACCTCGCCAAGGGAATCGCGGCCGGTCTCGGCCTGGACCCCGACGCGGTCACCTCGCCCACGTTCACGATCGTCCAGGAGCACGGCGACGGCGCGCTCCTCCACCTCGACCTCTACCGGATCGAGTCCGACGCCGACCTCGCTGGGTTGGGGCTCGACGAGCTCCTCGACGGCGACGCGGTCGCCCTCGTCGAGTGGCCCGAGCGGGGCGGCGCGTGGCTCCCCGCCCGCACCGTCTGGCTCCGGCTCGCGCACCTCGGCGGCGACCGGCGCCGGGTGGAGGAGGCGGAAAGGGCGGAACCGGAGACCGGGGAGTAGGTGAGCGGGGCGGGGTGGACGAGTCCATTTCCTAGTTCCCAGTGCCCACCGCCTCTACAGCTGAAGACCGCCTCCTCGCCCTCCCCCGCTTTGCCGACGCCGGCGCGGCGGCGTACAAGCCCGGCCTGGAGCGGATGCGCGCGCTCCTCGCCGCGCTGGACGACCCGCACCTCGTCTACCCTACGGTCCACGTCGCCGGGACGAACGGGAAGGGCTCGACGGCGTCGTTCGCCGCGTCCGTGGCGCAGGCCGCCGGGCTCCGCGTCGGGCTCCACACGTCGCCGCACCTGGTCTCGCTCCGCGAGCGGATGCGCATCGACGGCCGCCCCGCCCCGCCCGCGTGGCTCGACGGCGCCGTCGACCGCTGGGGCGGGGCGGTCGAGGCCGTCGGCCCCAGCTTTTTCGAGGCGACGGTCGCGCTGTCGCTCCTCTACTTCGCCGAACAGGACGTGGACCTCGCCGTCGTCGAGGTGGGGCTGGGTGGGCGGCTCGACGCGACGAACGTGCTGGTCCCGTGCGTGGCCGCGGTCACGCACGTCGGGCTCGACCACACGGACCTGCTGGGCGCGACAACGCGCGAGATCGCGCGCGAGAAGGCCGGCATCGCCAAACCGGGCGTCCCGCTCCTCCACGCCGTCGCGGACGCCGACGCCCGCGACTCGCTCGAAACCGAAGCGCGCGGGCGGGGCGGGGTGGTGGAGGCCGTGCGCGAGACGTGCCGCGTCGAGCCCGCCGGTGTGGGGTCTGGCGGCGCGGAGGCCGCCCCGCCCGGTTCCGCCCCGCCCGGTCCCGCCCCGCCCCGCGTCTGCCTCGTGACGCCGCTGCGCGACTACGGGCCGGTCGTGCTCGGGCTGCCCGGGCCGCACCAGGCGTGGAACGCGGCGCTCGCCGTACGCGCCGCCGAGGTTGCGTCGCCCGCCCCGCCCACGCCCGAGGCCGTCCGCGCCGGACTGGCCGAGGTCGCCCGGCGGACCGGCCTGCGCGGGCGGGGCGGGGCCTGGGCCGCCGACCCGCGCGTCGTGCTCGACGTGGCCCACAACGCCGACGGCTGGCGGGCGGCGCTCGACGCCGTCGCCGTGCCCGAGGGCGGCCGCTTGTGGGTGCTCGCCGGCGTTCTGGCCGACAAGGACGCCGCGGCGCTCGGCGCGCTCCTGGCCCGCCGGCCCGCCGGCCTGCCGTCTGCCCACCGCGTGCTGGCCGCCGGGCTGGAGGGCGAGCGGGCGCTCTCGGCCGAGGCGCTCGCCGAGGCGCTGGGGCGGGGCGGGGCCGACGCCGAGCCCGCAGGAACGCCCGCCGAGGCGCTCCGCCGGTTCCAGGACGCCGCGGGGCCGGCCGACCGGCTCCTGGTCACGGGGTCGCACCAGACGGTCGCTGCCGTGCTCCAGGGCGAACCCTGAGCGGGGGCGTGGGTTAGACGGCACCCCGGGTACAATTTGCCGCCGGGTCCACGTCTATATATCCCCGGACCGCACCCCGCCCCTCTCCGCGGTCCGCGCCTCCTCCCCCAGTCCCGCGCCCCGGTGCCGGGGCGCCGTCGACATGAACATCACCGCTCTGGAGCAGAAGAAGGTCTCCGAGCTCCACGAGATCGCGCGCCGCCTGGGCATCGGGGGCTACGCGGACCTCCGGAGGCGGGACCTCATCTACGAGATCCTCGGCGCGCAGGCCGACGCGGAAGCCGATGCCGCCGAGCCGCCGCCCCGCCCGGGCTACGACGCCGGCGACCGCCCGGCGGTCCGCCCCCGCTCGTCCGTGCGCCGCGCTGCGCCGGCCGAGGGCCGCCGCGAGGTCCGCCGGCGGCGGACGTCCCGCGAGCGCCGGCCGATCTCGCCCGAGTGGCCCGGCTACATGCAGGGGTACGACCCGCAGGCGGTCACGCTCGACGGGCTCATCCGCAAGGCGGGCGTGCTCGAGATCCTGCCCGACGGGTACGGCTTCCTCCGGTCGGCCGAGTACAGCTACCTCCCGTCGCCCGACGACATCTACGTCAGCCCGAGCCAGATCAAGCGGTTCGCGCTCCGCGTCGGCGACACGGTCGACGGCCAACTCCGGCCGCCGAAGGAGGGCCAGCGCTTTTTCGCGCTCATCCGCGTCCACTCCATCAACGGCCGGGCGCCCGAGGACTTCGACGAGCGGACGGGCTACGACTACCTCACGCCGGCCTACCCCGACCACCAGCTCCGCCTCGAAACGACGCCGGACGAGCTCTCGACGCGCGTGGTCGACCTGGTCGCGCCGATCGGGAAGGGCCAGCGCGGGCTCGTCGTCGCCCCGCCCCAGTCGGGGAAGACGGTCCTCCTGCAGAAGGTCGCCCGGGCGATCCTCGAAAACGAGCCGGGGACGACGGTCATCGCGCTCCTCGTCGACGAGCGCCCCGAGGAGGTCACGGACTTCGAGCGGGCCGTGCCCGGCGTCGAGGTGGTCGCCTCGACGTTCGACGAGTCGCCCGAGCGCCAGGTCCACATTGCCGACCTCGTGCTCGAAAAGGCCAAGCGGCTCGTCGAGGCGGGCCAGGACGTGGTCGTCCTGCTCGACTCGATCACGCGCCTCGCCCGCGCCCACAATGCCCTGCCGCACCCGGGCGGGGCGGCCGTCGAGGGGGCGGGGCGGACGCTCTCGGACACCGTCGACGCCGCCGCGCTCCGCGGCCCGAAGCGCCTGTTCGGCGCCGCCCGCGCCGTCGAGGAGGGCGGCTCGCTGACCGTCATCGCGACGGCCCTCGTCGAGACGGACAGCCGCATGGACGACGTGATCTACGAGGAGTTCAAGGGCACCGGCAACATGGAGCTCGTGCTGTCCCGCGACCTCGCCGACCGCCGCACCTTCCCCGCCGTCGACGTCGCGCGGAGCGGCACGCGCCGCGAGGAGATGCTCGTGCCGCCCGAGCGCCTCGCCCGCGTCCACGCCCTCCGCCGCCGGCTCGCCGGCCTCGACCCCGTCGACGCCATGACCTTCCTCCTCGACCGCCTGCGCGGCACGGCGTCGAACGACGCGTTTCTGCAGGAGATGGGCGACGAGTGATGAGTGAAGAGCGGGCTGCAAAGCGCCGGGCGGGGCGGGGTAGTCGTATTCAAGGCGGGGCGTCCCCGACCACCCCGCCCGTTACTCGTCACCCATCGCCCGTTGCCCGTTTTGAAAGCTGTCTTGCTCGACATGGACGGCGTCCTCGTGGACGTCCGCGGCTCGTTCCGGCGGGCCGTCGCTGAGACCGTCGGCCGGTTTACCGGCACGGAGCCCACGCCGGAGGCGATCCAGGCCAAAAAGGACCAGGGCGGGTTCAACAACGACTGGATCCTCTCGCACACGCTCGTCCAGGAGGCGGGCGGGGCGGCGTCGTTCGACGAGATCAAGGAGGCGTTCAACGCGCTCTACCGCGGCCGCGACTTCGACGGGCTCATCGCGACCGAGCCGCCGCTCGTCGAGACGGCCACGCTCGAAGCCCTCGCCGAGCGGTACGCGCTCGCGCTCGTCACCGGCCGCCCCGAGGAGGACGCCGAGTGGACGCTCCGCCGGTTCGGGTGGGACGCGCTCGTGCCCCTCGTCGTGGGGATGGGCCAGCAGGCGGGCCGCGAGAAGCCGGACCCGTACGGGCTCGCGCTCGCGCTCGACGCGCTCGGCGCCGCCCCGCCTGAGGCCGTCTACGCCGGCGACACGGTCGACGACCAGCGGGCGGCCGTCGCCGCCGGGTGCCGGGCCGTCGGCGTGGTGCCCCCCGGCCTCGACGTCGGCGCCCACGGGCGGACGCTGATGGCGGCCGGCGCCGAGGTCGTGCTCTCGACCCCGAACGACCTCCCCGCCCTCCTGGCGACGTGGGATGCGCGGTAGCAGGTAGAGCAGGTAGAGCAGGTAGAGCAG